>NZ_JBHSQK010000092.1:0-3410 GCF_042658055.1 Pseudonocardia lutea | reverse complement strand
GGGCGCACGCCGAGCCGCCCTTCGAGCAGGCCGCCCCGCCGGACCCCGCGCCCCACGCCGCCGCGCAGGCCCCCGCGGCCGACGCCGCCCGGGCCGAGGCCGGCCAGGCCGTCGACCCCGCCTCCCGGCTCCCGCTGTCGGCCCGCACGGCCGGTGCCCCCTCGCCCACGGTGGCCGCCACCGCACCCGGCGCCGACACCGGCCCCGGCCGCCCCGTCGGCGCCCGGTTCCGCCCGGTCGAGGAGGAGCCCCCCGAGGGCGTGCCCCGTCGCGTCCGCGTGGTGCTGAGCGAGCGCAAGGGGGTCGCCCGCACCGTCCGCACCGTGGTGGACGTCCAGGAGGGCACCGCCGTCGGCGAGCTGCTGCGGACCAACCTGATCGGCCTCCAGCTCTCGGTCGCGCTGCGCATCGGCGGCCTCGCCGTGCTCGTGCTCGGGCTGCTGCCCGCGGTGTTCGCGTTCTACCCCGAGCTGGGCCGCACGGAGGTGCTGGGGCTGCGGCTGCCCTGGCTGCTGCTCGGCGTGCTGGTCTACCCGTTCCTGCTGGCCCTGGGCTGGTGGCACACCAAGGCCGCCGAGAAGGTCGAACAGAACTTCGCCGACCACGTCCAGGACTGACCCACCCCGCTCCCCGCCCGATCCCCAGAGAGCTCCCCGTTGCCCACCCCGTCCGTCATCGCGCTGGTCGCCATCGCCCTCGTCGGCGTCGCGTCCGTGGTCATCGGGTCGCTGGGCGTTCGCGTCGCCCGCAGCACCTCGGACTTCCTGGTCGCCTCCCGCACCGTCGGCGCCGTTCCCAACGCCGCCGCGATCTCCGGCGAGTACCTCTCCGCCGCGACCTTCCTCGGCATCGCGGGCCTGGTGCTGCGCGAGGGCGCCACGGCGCTCTGGTACCCGATCGCCTTCTGCGCCGGGTACCTGTCGCTGCTGCTGTTCGTCGCCGCCCCGCTCCGCCGCTCCGGCGCCTACACGATCCCCGACTTCGCCGAGGCCCGGCTGCACTCGCCGCGGCTGCGCCGGCTGTGCACCGCGCTGGTGCTGCTGATCGGCTGGCTCTACCTGCTCCCGCAGCTGCAGGGCGCGGGCCTCTCGCTCACCACCCTGACCGCGCTGCCCCCCTGGGTCGGGGTGCTCGGCGCGGGCGTGCTGGTGGTGCTGTGCGTGGTGGCCGGCGGCATGCGCTCGATCACCTTCGTGCAGGCCTTCCAGTACTGGCTCAAGCTCACCGCGCTCACCGTGCCCGCGGTCGTCGCGCTGGCGCTGTTCGCCGGGGGCGACCGCGCGCTCGACCGGCCCGCCGCGCCGCAGTTCCCCGAGACCACCACGATCGACGTGCGCACTGCGGTGGAGCTCCAGGTCGTCGCCCCCACCCCCGTCGAGGCCCGGGGCGAGGTCGACGGGGAGACGGTGGACGGGCCGCTCGTCTGGCGGCCCGGCCTGCACACCGTGGAGGCCGGCACCGCGCTGCGGTTCGCCGCCGGCACCGGCGTCCCCGTGCCGGTCGGCGCCCCCGCGACGGACCGGGAGTGGCTGGAGCCGCGGTCGGGTCCGCTGAACCTGCTCGAGATCTACTCGATCCTCGTCGCGGGGATCGCCGGCACGATGGGCCTGCCGCACGTGCTCGTCCGCTTCTACACCAACCCGGACGGCCGGGCCGCCCGCCGCACCACCGTCGTCGTGCTGGCCATGATCGGCGGGGTGTTCGTGCTGGTCACACTGTTGGGTCTGCTGTCCCGCGCCTTCACCCCGCAGCTCCTGGTCGACGGCCGCACGGACGGGGCGGTCCTGCTCGTCCCGACCGCCGCCCTCGGCGACGGCTGGGCGGGCTGGCTGCTCGGCGGGCTGGTGTCCGCCGGCGCCGCGGCGGCCTTCCTCTCGACGTCGTCGGGCCTGGTCGTGAGCCTGGCCGGCGTACTGTTCACGGACGTGCTGAAGGGACGGCTGCGGGACTTCCGGCTCGCCGCCCTGCTGTCCGCGATGGTCCCGGTGGCGCCCGCCCTGGCCGTCACCCGGCTGGACCTGGCGCTCACGGTCCCGCTCGTCTTCGCGGTCTCCGCCGCCACCTTCTGCCCGCTGCTGGTGCTGGGCGTGTGGTGGCGCGGGCTCACCCCCGCCGGCGCGACCGCGGGCCTGCTCGTCGGCGGGGTGCTCTCGGCCGTCGGCGTCGGGTTCGCGCTGGCCGGGAACGTGCCCGAGGGGGCCGTCGGCGTGCTGCTGCTGCGGCCCGCCGCGGTCGCCGTGCCGCTGGCCTTCCTCACGATGGTCGTGGTCAGCCGGGCGACCCGGCGGGACGTCCCGCTCGACGCCGACCGCACGCTGCTGCAGCTGCACGCGCCCGAACGCCTCGGCCTCTCCCGCGAGCGGCTGCAGCGGGAACCCTCGTGAGCGTCACGGCCGTCGCCGCGGTCACCGCGATCCTGCTGGTCGCGGTGGCCTCGACGGTCATCGGGGCGCTCGGCCAGCGGTCCCGCCGGACGTCGGACTTCCTGGTCGCCTCCCGCACCGTCGGACCGGCCGCGAACGCCGGCGCGATCTCCGGCGAGTACCTGTCCGCCGCCTCGTTCCTCGGCGTGGCGGGACTCGTGCTCCGGGACGGCGTCGACGCGCTCTGGTACCCCGTCGGCTACACCGCGGGCTACCTGTCGCTGCTGCTGTTCGTGGCCGCCCCGCTGCGCCGCTCGGGCGCCTACACCGTGCCGGACTTCGCCGAGCTCCGGCTGCGTTCGGGCGCGCTGCGCCGGATCTGCAGCGTGTTCGTGCTGGTCATCGGGTGGCTGTACCTGCTGCCGCAGCTGCAGGGCGCGGGCCTCACCGTGAACGTGGTGACCGGGCTGCCCACCTGGATCGGCTCCACCTCGGCCGGGCTGATCGTGATCGCGACGGTGGTGCTGGGCGGCATGCGCTCGGTCACCTTCGTGCAGGCCTTCCAGTACTGGCTCAAGCTCACCGCGCTGGCCCTGCCCGCGATCGTCGCGCTGCTGTTCTTCCTCGGCAGCGGGCACCACTTCGACCGGCCGGAGGCACCGGACTTCCGCGAGCGCACCACCGTCGGCGTCGACACCGACGTGCAGCTCGACACCGGCGGCCCGACCCGGGTGGAGGTCGGCCCGGCGGGCGGGGAGGTGGACGGCGCCGCGGTGCCGCCCGGCACCGTGCTCACCTGGGGGCCCGGCACCCGGCACGAGGTCGCCGCCGGCTCCGAGCTGGTCTTCCCGGCCGGCTCCCCGGTCCCGACGACGGCGGGCCGCCCGACCACGGACGCCCGCTGGCTCACCCCGCTGGCCGGCGACGGACCGTACCAGCTGCTCGCCATCTACTCACTGATCATGGCGACCTTCCTCGGCACCATGGGCCTGCCGCACGTCCTCGGCCGCTTCTACACCAACCCCGACGGCCGGGCCGCCCGCCGCA
>NZ_JBHSQK010000091.1:0-12063 GCF_042658055.1 Pseudonocardia lutea | reverse complement strand
GCCCGGCGCCCGCGCCGGGTGGAGGGCCCGGTCACGGTGCGGCCCGGTCCAGCTCGAGGAGGATCTCCGGGCCCAGCACGGTGACGTCGCCGGCGCCCATGGTGAGGACCAGGTCACCGGCGCGGGCGAGCCCGGCGAGCACGCCCGGCACGTCCCCCCAGGCCGGGACGAAGTGCACGTGCTCGGCCGGCAGCGGCACGGCGTCGGCGACCAGCGCGCCGCTCACCCCGGGCTCCGGGTCCTCGCGCGCGCCGTAGACGTCCAGCACGACGACCTCGTCCGCCAGTCCGAGGGCGCGCCCGAAGTCCTCGGCGAAGGTCCGCGTGCGGGAGTAGAGGTGCGGCTGGAACGCCACGATCACCCGGCCCTGCTGCACCTCGCGGGCCGCGCGCAGGGTCGCGGCGACCTCGGTGGGGTGGTGGGCGTAGTCGTCGTAGACGGCGACCCCGCCCGCCCGGCCCTTGTACTCGAACCGGCGCCGCACGCCGTCGAACACCGCGAGCCCCTCGACCAGTCCCTCCACCGGCGCGCCGAGGGCGACCCCGGCCAGCAGCGCGCCGAGCGCGTTGAGCGCCATGTGCTCGCCGGGCACGGCCAGCCGCAGCTCCCGCTCGACGTCGCGGTGCCGGATCCGCACGTGGGCACCGGTGCCCTCCGGCCGGAAGTCGAGCAGGACGGCGTCCTCCGGGCCGCCGGCGGTGCGCCCGTACCGGAGCACCGGGACCCCGCGGGACCCCGCGCGCGCCGCCAGCCGCTCGGCGCCCTCGTCGTCGGCGCAGGTCACGAGCGTGCCCCCGGGCGCGAGGCGGCCGAGGAACTCCTCGAACACGGCCCGGTAGGCGGCCTCGTCGCCGTGGTGGTCGAGGTGGTCCGGTTCGATGTTGGTGACGACGGCGACGTGCGGCGCGTAGGCGGTGAACGAGCCGTCCGACTCGTCCGCCTCGACCACGAACACGTCGCCCCCGCCGTGGTGCGCCCCGGCACCGGTGACGGTGAGGTCGCCGCCGATGGCGAACGACGGGTCCGCCCCGCAGTGCTGGAGCGCGACGGTGAGCATCGACGACGTGGAGGTCTTGCCGTGCGTGCCGGCCACGGCGGCGACCCGGTAGCCCTGGGTGAGCGCGGCGAGCGCCTGCGCCCGGTGCACCACGGTGAGGCCGCGCGCGCGGGCTCCCGCCAGCTCCGGGTTCGACTCGCGGATCGCGGTCGACACGACGACCGTGGGCGGCTCGTCGAGCTGGTCCAGGTTCTCCGCGGCGTGCCCCACGGCGATCTTCGCCCCGAGCGCCCGCAGGGCGAGGACGGTGCGCGAGTCCTTGGCGTCGGACCCCGAGACGGCCACGCCGCGGGCCAGCAGGATCCGGGCGATCCCGCTCATGCCCGCCCCGCCGATGCCGACGAGGTGCACGTGGGGACCGAGGATCGGGACGCTCACCGGCCGAGCACCCCGAACACCACCTGGGCCAGCCGCTCGTCGGCGTCGGCATGGCCGGAGGCGCGGGCCGCGGCGCCCATCGCCGCGAGCCGGTGCGGCTCGCGGAACCACGGGACCAGCTCGGCGAGCACCCGGTCGCCGGTCAGCTCGGCGTCGGGGACGAGCACGCCGCCCCCGGCCTGCACCACCGGCTCGGCGTTGAGCGCCTGCTCGCCGTTCCCGTGCGGCAGCGGCACGTACACCGCGGGCAGCCCGACGGCGGAGACCTCGGCGACCGTCATCGCGCCGGCGCGGCAGAGCACCGCGTCGGCGGCGGCGTAGGCGAGGTGCATGTCGTCGATGTAGGGCAGCGGGACGTACCCGGGCTGCGGCGCGGCGGCCTGCCCGGTCGGCCCGTGGGCGTGCAGCACGGCGACGCCCTCGTGCAGCAGCCCCGGCAGCGCCTGCGCCACCGCGGCGTTGAGCGTCCGCGCGCCCTGCGAACCGCCGAACACCAGCAGCACCGGGCCGGTCGGGGGCAGCCCGAACCGGCGCCGGGCCCGGTCGCGAAGCCCGGCCCGGTCGAGGGTCGTGACGGCGTGCCGTAGCGGGATGCCCAGCACCTGGGCGTCGGGCAGGCCGCTGCCCGGCACCGCGGCGACCACGGCGGCGGCGAACCGTGCCCCCACCTTGTTGGCCAACCCGGCCCGGGCGTTGGCCTCGTGCACCACGATCGGCACCCGGCCGCGGGCGCCCAGGTACGCGGGCAGGGCGACGAACCCGCCGAAACCCACCACGACGTCCGCCTCGACCTTCGTGAGCACCTCGCGCACCCGGGCGACGGCGCCGCGCACCTTGCCCGGCAGCCGCAGCAGGTCCGTGGTCGGCTTGCGCGGCAACGGGACCGGCGGGATCAGCTCGAGCGGGTAGCCGCGGGCCGGGATCAGCCGCGTGTCGAGGCCCTTCTCCGTGCCCAGGGCCGTGACGGTCGCGTCGGGCCGCAGCCGCTTGACGGCGTCGGCGAAGGCGAGCGCCGGCTCGATGTGCCCGGCGGTGCCGCCGCCGGCGACCACCACCGACGGGCCGGGGCCCATCCGCGGCAGGAACTGGGTGCCGTACTCGCTCATCGTCTCCGCTCGGGGGAATCAACTGTCGTCGGGGTCGGCGCCGGTCAGGACCGATCTTCGCTCCGCAAGCTCCGCTCAGCGGCGCACCGTCCGCTGGGCCGGCGGGCGCGGTGCGGGCGCCCGGTAGGGCTCCGGCAGCGGGAGCCGCAGGACCGAGGCGATCCGGCCCTGGCCGTCCGACCGCAGCGCCGCCACGGCCTCGGGTTCGTGCCGGGCCGCGTTCGTCAGCATGCCGAACACGAACATGGTCACGACGAGCGAGGTGCCGCCGGAGGAGATGAGCGGCAGCTGGAGCCCGGTGACCGGCAGCAGCCCGACGACGTAGCCGATGTTGATCGCGGCCTGCACCACGAGCCAGCTCGTCGACGCCGCCGTCACCAGCCGCAGCCACGGGTCGGTGCTGCGCTTCGCGATGCGCAGGCCGGTGTAGGCCAGCGTGGCGAACAGCGCCAGGACGGCGAACGCCCCGACCAGGCCCAGCTCCTCGCCGATGATCGCGAAGATGAAGTCGTTGTGCGCGTTGGGCAGGTAGTCCCACTTCGCGCGGCCCTGGCCGAGCCCCACGCCGAACAGCCCGCCGTCGGCGAGCGAGTACAGCGCCTGGGTGGCCTGGTAGGCGGGGCCGAGCGGGTCGGTCGTGTCCGACGAGAGGAAGGCGGTGATGCGGCTGACCCGGTAGCCCGCGGTGAGGCCGAGGACGATCGCGCCGGCGAGCCCGCCCACGGTGATCGCGGCGATCAGCTTCATCGGGGCGCCGCCGAACCACAGCAGCGCGATCATCACGATGCCGAGCGAGATCGTCATGCCCAGGTCCGGCTCGAGGACGAGCAGGGTGAGCAGCAGCAGCGTGACCGGGACCAGCGGGTTGAGCGCGTGCTTCCAGCGGTGCATCACGGTGCGCCGGGCGACGAGCACGTGCGCGCCCCAGAGGGTGAGCGCGACCTTGACGCCCTCGGAGGGCTGCAGCGAGAAGGAGCCGATCGCGAACCAGGCGCGGGAGCCGTTGCGCACCACGCCGACCCCCGGGATCAGCACCGCGACGAGCAGCACGACACCCACGAGCAGCGTCCACGGCGCGAGGGCGCGCATCCGCCTCGGCGGGATCCGCAGGCCCACGTAGAACAGCACCAGGCCGGCCGCGCAGAAGGCCAGCTGTCGCATGAACACCGAGTACGAGGAGCCGTCCGCGGAGTACGACTCGACCGACGACGCGGACAGCACCATCACCAGGCCGAAGATCGTCAGCAGCCCGAAGACCCCGAGGATCAGGTGCAGCGAGGTGAGCGGGCGGCGCAGCCAGGTCTGGAGCGCCCTGGCGCCGCGGCCGACAGCGGCGCGGGCCGGGGCGAGGGTGTCCGGGCGGGCGGTGCGGTTGGTGCGGTTCGCGCCCTTCGACCCGCGCGACCCGCGCGGGTCGTGCGGGGGGCGCGGGCTCCGGGTCGGCGTGCTCATGCCCCCGGCCCCCCGGACCCGTCCTGCGCGGCCCCGCTCTCCCCGGTCCCGCCCGCCGCGGTCCCGCCCAGGGCCGCCACGGCGGCGGCGAACGCCTCACCGCGCTCGGCGTAGTCCCGGAACTGGTCCATGGACGCCGCGGCGGGGGCGAGGAGGACGACGTCCCCGGGTCGCGCGAGGGCGGCGGCACGGCGGACGGCGGAGGACATGACCTCATCGTCGCCCTCCGTCACCTCGACCGCGGGGACCTCGGGCGCGTGTCGCGCAAGTGCGTCGACGATCTTCCCCCGGTCGCTTCCGATCACCACGGCCCCGGCCAGCCGGTCGGCGTGCCGCGCCACCAGGTCGTCGACGTGCGCGCCCTTGAGCAGCCCGCCGAGGACCCAGACGATCCGTCCCGCGGGCTGCGCGGCGAGGGCCGCGTCGGCGGCGTGCGGGTTGGTGGCCTTGGAGTCGTCGACGTACCGCACCCCGGCCACCGTCCCGACGTGCGCGGAGCGGTGCGGGCCCGGCCGGAACCCGGCCAGCCCCTCGCGGACGGCCTCGGGCCCCACGCCGTGGGCGCGGGCCAGCGCCGCGGCGGCGAGCGCGTCGGTCAGGCCGGGCGGTCCCCCGGGCGTCACGTCGGCGACCTCCGCGAGCACCACGGCCCCGCCGGAGCTCGCGACCCCCGGTGCCGGAGCTCCCGACTCGCGGTGCCGGAGGTCCCGACTCGCGGGGAAGGCGCGGTCGACGAGCCGCTCCCCCACGATCCCCAGCTCGCCCGGACCGGGTTGGGCCAGGGTCACGCCGACCTTCGTCGCGGCCGGGGACTCGCGGAGCAGGCGGGCGGCGACCGCGTCGTCGATCCCGGCGACGGCGACCGGCCCGGTGAGCGCGCGGGCCTTCGCGGCGGCGTAGGCCGCCGGCCCGCCGTGCCAGTCGAGGTGGTCCTCGGCGACGTTGAGCACCAGGCCGGCGGCCGGGACGACCGAGGGCGACCAGTGCAGCTGGAAGCTGGAGAGCTCGACGGCCAGGACCGCGTGCCCGGCCGCCACCGCGCTCACCACCGGGTAGCCGATGTTGCCGCAGGCCACCGCGTCGAGCCCGGCCGCGTGGAGGATGGCGGCGAGCATGCCGGTGCAGGTGGTCTTGCCGTTGGTGCCGGTGACCACCAGCCACACCGGCGGGACCGTCCGCTGCTGCCCCAACCGCCAGGCCAGCTCCGGCTCGCCGACGACCTCGATCCCCCGGGCCGCCGCCTCGGCGACGAGCGGGTGGTCGGGGCGCCGCCCGGGCCCGGTCACGACCAGCTCGACCCCGTCGGGGAGCCCGGTGACGGCCTCGGCGCCGGTCGGCAGGCTCTCCAGCGCGGCGGCCCGGTCGTCGGACACCAGGGTCCTGGCGCCGACGGCGACGAGCGCCTCGGCCGCCGCGAGCCCCGAGATCCCGGCCCCCGCGACGAGCACCGTGCGATCGGCGATCAGGCTCGACATCGCTACAGGCCCGACGAGGCGGAGAGCCACTCGGAGTAAAAGATCCCCAGCCCCAGCGCCGCGCAGATCGCCGCGAGCAGCCAGAACCGGATGATCACCGTGGTCTCCGCCCACCCGGCCAGCTCGAAGTGGTGGTGGAAGGGCGCCATCCGGAACAGCCGGCGCCGCGTGGTGCGGAAGACGATGATCTGCAGCGAGACCGACAGCGCCTCGACCACGAACACCCCGCCCATCACCACGAGCAGCAGCTCGGTCTTGGTGACCATGGACAGCCCGGCGAGCAGGCCGCCCAGGGCCAGCGACCCCGTGTCGCCCATGAAGATGCGGGCCGGGGCGGCGTTCCACCACAGGAAGCCGATGCAGCCGCCCATCGCGGCGGCGGCCACGATCGCCACGTCGAGCGGGTCCCGCACCTCGTAGCAGCCCGCGGCCGCGGTGACCGAGCAGCTGTTCCGGAACTGCCAGAACCCGATGATCGTGTAGGTCGCCAGCACCATGGCGGCGGTGCCGGCGGCCAGGCCGTCGAGCCCGTCCGTGAGGTTCACGGCGTTGGACCAGGCCGCGACGATCAGGTTGCACAGGATCACGAACCCGACGACGCCGAAGCCGAGCACCGCGATGTCCCGCACGAAGGACAGGTACTCCGACGCCGGGGTGAGGTTGCGGGCGTTGGCGAACCGCAGCGCCAGGATGCTGAAGATCGTCGCGGTGAGCACCTGGCCCACGATCTTCGACGTCTTGTTCAGGCCCAGGTTCCGGCGCCGGCGCAGCTTGAGGAAGTCGTCGACGAACCCGACCACGCCCAGCGCGGTGGTGAGGAACAGGACCAGCAGCGCCGAGGCCGTCATCGGCTCGCCGGTGAGCAGGTGCGCGACCAGGTAGCCCGCCCAGATGGCGAGCAGGATCGCCACGCCGCCCATGGTGGGCGTGCCGCGCTTGGTCTGGTGGCTCTTCGGCCCGTCCGCGCGGATCTCCTGGCCGAAGCCCTGCCGCGCGAAGAACCGGATCAGGTAGGGGGTGAGCAGGATGGACAGGGCCAGCGCGACCCCGGCCGCGACGAAGACACCCCTCACTGTCGGATCAGCTCCTGTTCCAGCAGTACCGCGGCGAGCCGGTCCAGGCCCGCCGAGCGCGAGGCCTTGACGAGCACGACGTCGCCGGCGCGGACCTCCGCGGCCAGCAGCGCGGCGGCCGCGTCCCGGTCGGCGACCGCTCCGGTCCCGTACAGGTCCGTGCCCACGGCCACGAGCCGGTCCACACCCAGCTCCCGGACCGCCGCCGCGACCTGCGCGTGCGCGGCCGGGGCGGTGTCCCCGAGCTCGGCCATCGGGCCCAGCACCGCCCACGTGCGCCGCTTCCCGCCGCCGATCGCGACCAGGGCGCGCAGCGCGGCGGTCATCGACTCGGGGTTGGCGTTGTAGGCGTCGTTGACCACGGTGACGCCGTCGGCCCGGTCGGTGACCTCCATCCGCCAGCGGGAGGCCGCACCGGCGCCCGAGAGCGCCTCGGCGATCCCCTCCGGCGTGCCGCCCAGCTCCAGCGCGACCGCCGCCGCGGCGAGGGCGTTGCCGACGTGGTGCTCGCCGACCAGCCGCAGCGCCACCGGCGCCTCGCCGGCCGGGGTGACCAGCCGGAAGGCGGCCCGCCCGGCCTCGAGCCGGACGTCGGCGGCCTCGACCGCGCCCCCGGTGCCGTACCCGACGACGCGGGCGGCGGTCCGCGAGGCGGCCGCGGCGACCCGCGGGTCGTGGAGGTTCAGCACCGCGACCCCGCCGTCGGCCGCCGCGGGCAGGGCCTCGACCAGCTCGCCCTTCGCCTGCGCGATCGCCTCCGGCGAGCCGAACTCGCCGACGTGCGCGCTGCCGACGTTGAGCACCACGCCGATCCGCGGCGGCGCGATCCGGCACAGCCGCGCGATGTGCCCCGGCCCGCGGGCCGACAGCTCCAGGACGAGGTGGCGGGTCCCGGCGCCGGCGCGCAGCGCGGTCCAGGGGTGGCCCAGCTCGTTGTTGAACGACCCGGGCGGGGCGACGGTCTCGCCGAGCGGCCGCAGCACGGCCGCGATCAGGTCCTTGGTCGAGGTCTTGCCCGAGCTGCCGGTGACGCCGACGACCTGCAGCTCCGGCAGGTGCGTGACCGAGTGCCGGGCCAGCCTGCCCAGCGCGGTCAGCACGGCCGCCCCGGAGCCGTCCGGGTCCGCGTCGCCGAGGTCCGTGCCGGCGAAGGAGTCCTCCGCCGGCGGCGCGATCACCGCCGGGGCGTCGACCTCGCGCCCGGCGAGCACCGCCGACGCTCCGGCCGCCACCGCCGCGGCCGCGAAGTCGTGCCCGTCGGCGCGCTCCCCGGGCAGGGCGAGGAACAGCCCGCCCGGCCCGACCTTCCGGGAGTCGAACTCCACCCCGGTGACCGGCTCGTCGCCCGTCGCCCGGTGCAGCCTGCCCCCGGTCACGGCGGCGACCTCGGCCAGCCGCATCTCGATCATCGTGCCTTCCTCGATCCCCGGATCATCGCCGGGCGCGGATCGCCGCGGCGAGCTCGTCCACGTCGTCGAACGGGTGCTTGACCCCGTGGACCTCCTGGCCGGTCTCGTGTCCCTTACCGGCAACGACCACCACGTCGCCGGGTTTCGCCACCTCGACGGCGGCCGCGATCGCCGCGCGCCGGTCGCCGATCTCCAGGATGTCGCCGCGGGCCGGTTCGGCCTCGGCACCTGCGCGCATGGCGGCCCGGATCTCGGCCGGGTCCTCGGTGCGCGGGTTGTCGTCCGTGACGATCAGCACGTCGGAGCGGGCGGCCGCGGCGGCCCCCATGAGCGGGCGCTTGCCCGTGTCCCGGTCCCCGCCGCAGCCGAGGACGGTGACGATCCGGCCGCCGGGCTGCTGGGCGCGCAGCGCGTCGAGCAGGGCGGCGACGGCGGCGGGCTTGTGCGCGTAGTCGACGACCGCGAGGAACTCCTGGCCCGCCTCGACGCGCTGCATCCGCCCCGGCACGGCCAGCTCGGCGAACCGCGGCGCGGCGGCGGCGGCGGGCACCCCGGCGAGGTCGAGCACGGCCAGGGCCAGCACGGCGTTGGCGATGTTGAAGGCGCCCGGCAGCTGCAGCCGCAGCGGGATCTCCTGCCCGTCCGGCGCCACGACGAGGGCCTGCTGCGCCCCGTCGGGGTCGGTCACCACGTCCCGGGCGGTCCAGTCCGCCGAGGTGGTGGTGGAGACGGTCACGGCGTCAGCGGCCATGCCGGCCAGCCGGCGGCCCCACTCGTCGTCGACGCAGACGACGCCCTTGGCCGCGCGCAGCTCGTCGTCGACGAACAGCCGCGCCTTGGCGGCGAAGTACTCCTCCATGTCGTGGTGGAAGTCCAGGTGGTCCTGGGAGAGGTTGGTGAAGGCGCCCACCGCGAACCGGGTGCCGGCCACGCGACCCATCGCCAGCGCGTGGCTGGAGACCTCCATCGCGACGTCCGTGACGCCGCGCTCGCGCATCAGCGCGAACAGCGCCTGCAGGTCGGGGGCCTCGGGGGTGGTGAAGGCGCTGGGCAGCCGGTCCTCACCGATCCGGGTCTGCACGGTCCCCAGCAGCCCGCTCGCGCGGCCACCGGCCCGCAGCCCGGCCTCGAGGAAGTGCGCGACCGTGGTCTTGCCGCTGGTCCCCGTCACCCCGAGCACGGTGAGGTCCGCGGTCGGGTCGCCGTAGACGGCGGCCGACACGGCCCCGAGGATCGTGCGCGGGTGCGGGTGCAGCAGCGCCCGCACCGCTCCGCGCTCGACGGCCGCGGCGAGCTCCGGGCGGGTCAGTCCGGCCGGGTCGGTGAGGACGGCGGCCGCGCCGGCGGCGAGCGCCGCACCGGCGAAGTCGGCCCCGTGCGCGCGGGCACCCGGCAGCGCGGCGAACAGGTCGCCGGGGCGGACGTCGGCGTTGCGGTGGGTCACCCCGGTGACGCGGACCGTGGGCCCCTCCGTGCCCGTGGCCGGCTCGGGACGCCCCGCCTCCCCCTCGGACCGTGGGAGCGCCGGGTACGGCTCGGCCCCGCTCAGCGCGGCGAGGTGGGCGAGGTCGACGGGCGCGACCCGCTCGGGACGCGGGGGGAGGCCCGCGGGCTGCCCGGCCGTCGCGCGCGGGGCCGTCGGGCGGTCCGTGGGGGCGGAGCTGGCGGGCGACACGTCGGGGAGGCTACCGAGGCCGCCCCGGCCCGCTGCCCCCGCACCACCCGCCCGGCGCGGGTCCTCGGACGCCGTCACGGGATCTTCGGGCACGCCGGCACGGCCCCCGGTCGGCACGCCCGGGGGCCGGTCCGTCGGCGGTCGGTTCACGGCCGGGATCACACCGCGGTCAGGCGGACGTCAGGCTCCGCTCAGTGCACCACCAGGGTCTGCACCGGGGCCGGCTCGCCGACCGGGACGTTCTCCTTCTGCCCCAGGTAGGAGGCGATGTCGTGGAACAGCGGGGCCGCGGAGGTGCCGCCCTTCGGCGCGTCGAGCATGATCGCCACCACGAACCGCGGGTCCTGTGCCGGCATCATGCCCGCGAAGGTGATCCAGTAGGTCGACGACGCGTAGCAGCCGCAGTTCGGGTCGACCTGCTGCGCGGTGCCCGTCTTGCCCGCGACCTGGTAGCCCGGGACCTGCGCGGTGTACCCGGTGCCCTGCTGCCCCGGGGCCTTCTGCGTGACGGCGGTCAGCATCGTCCGCAGCTGGGCCGCGGTCTCCGGCGACACCACCCGGACGCCCTCCGGCTGCGGCGTCTCGGTCCGCGAGCCGTCCGGTGCGATCGTGGCGCCCACGATCCGCGGGGGGATCCGCACCCCGTCGTTGGCCACGGCCTGGTACATCCCGGCCATCTGCAGCACGGTCATCGACAGGCCCTGCCCGATGGGCAGGTTGCCGAAGGTCGACCCGGACCAGGCGGAGCGCGCCGGCACCGAGCCGGCGCTCTCGCCGGGCAGCCCGACGCCGGTGCGCTGGCCGATCCCGAACCGCGCCAACATGTCCGAGAACCGGTCCGGGCCGAGCTTCTCGGCGGTCATGATCGTGCCGACGTTGGAGGACTTCGCCAGCACGCCGGTCAGCGTGTAGTGGTCCAGCCCGTGGTCCCAGGCGTCGTGCACCGTGCGGTCGGCGACCTTGATGCTGCCCGGCACGTCGAGCACGTCGTCCGGCTTGGCCAGGCCGAACTCCAGCGCCCCCGCCATCGTGACGATCTTGTTGACCGATCCCGGCTCGAACGGGCTGGAGACCGCGGCGTTGCCGAGCGTGTCCGGGTCGGCGGTGGCGAGCTGGCGCGGGTCGAAGGTCGTGCCGTTGGCCATGGCCCGCACCTGGCCCGTCGCCGAGTCCAGGACGACGGCCGAGCCGCCCTTCGCCCCCGTCCTGGCCACGTAGTCCTGCAGCTTCTGCTGCACCACGTACTGCAGGTCCGAGTCGATGGTCAGCTCGACGTCCGAGCCCGGGACGGCCGGCTGCTGGGCGCGGGTGCTGCCCGGGATGACGGTGTCGCTGCCCTCCGCCGTGTCGACGACCTGGAAGCCGTCCGTGCCGGCGAGCACGTCGTCGTCCGAGCTCTCCAGGCCGACGCGACCGACCAGCTTCCGGTTGTCCGCGCTCCACGTCGCGGCCCCGACGATGTTGGCCGCCAGGGTGCCGGACGGGTACTGCCGCGACTCGCGCTTCTCCTCGGCGATCTCCGGGAAGCGCTCCTCGAGGGCGCGCGCCACGTCCGGGTCCGCGCTGGTGGTGAGCACGACGTAGCCGCGGTCGGCGTTCAGCAGCTCCTGGATCGCGTTGGGATCGCCACCGGTGGCCTGGGCGACCGCCTGCGCCATCTCGGCCTTGTACGCCCCGGCCTGTTCCTTCTTCACCGAGGAGATCAGCCGCGGGTTCGTGACGAGCGCGCGGGCCTCGGTCGAGAAGGCCAGCCGGGTGCCGTTGCGGTCCAGGATCGCGCCGCGCTCCGCCGCGATCGTGATCTTGGTGGTGCGCTGCTTCTCCGCGCTCGCGGTGAGGTCACCGGCGCGCACGGTCTGGATCAGCAGCAGCTGCGCGGCCGAGACCAGCAGCAGCACGACGAGCACGAGGCGACCGATCCGGAAGCGCCGGTCCGCCCGCCCGACGCGCGAGGCGGGCCGGCGCGGCGGCCCCGGCGGGCGCCGCGCGCCCGACCGCGGGCGGGAGCCGGGACGGGCGCGCGGGGGCGCGATCGCCATCAGCCCGCTCCGCCGCCGGTCGGGGCCGGGGCCTGCGCGGCCTGCTGGTCCTGAGGGGCCTGCTCCAGCTGCTCCTGGGTCGCCGCCTCGGCGTTCGGGTTCGCGGCGGCCCGGTCGCCCTGCGCACCCTGGCCAACANGGGTTCGCGGCGGCCCGGTCGCCCTGCGCACCCTGGCCAACATGCTCGCCCTGGCCGGCCTGCTCGCCCTGGCCGGCCTGCTCGCCCTGGCCGGCCTGCTCGCCCTGGCCGGCCTGCTCGCCCTGGCCGGTCCGGTCGCCCTGGACGGTCTGGTCACCCCGGGCGGCAGGCGCCGCCTGCCCGTCGTGCTGCGCGCCCGCGTCGGCGGCGAGCTGGGACTCCGCCGGCGCCTGGGCCGGCATCGGGTTCGCCGCGGCCGG
>NZ_JBHSQK010000090.1:0-3654 GCF_042658055.1 Pseudonocardia lutea | reverse complement strand
GCCAGGTAGCAAGCAATCCGAGCTACCGGGGGAACCTCAGTCGACCGGCTCGATGAGCTCGCCCGCAACCACCACCGGGTGCTACGCCTGGGATACGCCTGGGCGGCGATCGGCCGCCACACCACGCCCCTGCTGCGCCGCTGGTCCGGCCGCCACCCCGACATCGAACTTCAGCTCGTACGGCACAACACTCCAACCTCAGGCCTGATCGAAGGGCACGTCGACGCGGCTGTGGTCCGGACTCCGGTCGCCGGGCTGCGGCTCGACTCGGTGGTCGTCGGGCTCGAACGCAGGCTGGTCGCCTTCGCCGCCGACGACCCCCAGTGGCGCAGACGCCGTTCCCTGAGAATGGCCGAGATCGCCCAGCGGACAGTGGTCATCGACCCCCGAACGGGCACCACGACAAGCGAGCTGTGGCAGGACGGCTCGCCCCCGACACGTTTCATCCACTCCGGAGATGTCGACGAGTGGCTGGACGCGATCGCTGCCGGCCAAGGCGTGGGAGTCACCGCCGAAGCCACAGCGGCGCATCACTCGCGGCCAGGCGTAGTGTTCCGGCCGGTCGCAGACGGGCCCCCGATCCCGGTCCACCTGGCCTGGTGGCAAGCCAGCCCACCACCGGGCCTCACAGACCTGATCGACGAGGTGGCCGACCTCTATCGCGCAACCCACCGCCCTGCCTCGAAACACCTCCTCTGAGAAGGTTCTTGTGCACTCCGCGTTGGAGCTGTTTGTCTGGGAGCAGCGCGAAGCAGTGTGAGACCCGAGGCCGTCAGGCCATCGCGATAGGCCGGGAACGACGTGTGGCCGAGGTCGCTGCCGAGCACGAGCAGGGGGTGGGGTAGGCCTTAGCCAGCGCGCCGGTAGGGCTCTCGGCGGGGTCGGAGCCGAGGTCTGCGACGCACCCGACCTCGAGGCGGACCGAGAAGGCGAAGTGGGCCGAGCAGGTCGTCGGTCCAGTGCATGAAGTCGACCGTTGGGTGGTTAACCAGGAAGCGGCGGGCGCCGCGGGCGTGGGCGGCTCGGAAGATCCGCAGTGCGTCAGCGACGGGGATGTGCCCTGAGGCGAGGACGAGGTCGTGGGCAGCGACGACGTCCAGGACTTCGTCGAGACCGGGGGCCGGAGACTTGCCGTCGAGCACCGGCACCGGCCGGAACTGCAGCTCCCGGTGTACCGCGAGCTGCGGGGACCCGGCTGCAACCTGGTGGGAGGCCGAGGACACTGTGGGGAGCCATACCACCCGTCCATCCAGGCGGGCGCAGACCTCCACGGCGTCCGGGTTTGCAGCCCCCGACGGGGGAGTTGAGGACGATGCCCCCCGCGACACCCGGGCCGGCGAGGGCAGCACGCTCGGCAGTCGAGCCCTCGTGGGCCTTGAGGACGAGCCGGTCGACGCCCGTGCCGCGGGCCTCGGCGTCTGCCTGCGGGTCGTCGTGCCGGCGGCAGGATGCTGCGTCCGGCATGGACTTGCAGGTCGACGATGCCCTTGCCACAGCTCGACGACCTCCAGCGCGGTGGCGATGGGTCTTGCCGACCGTGGTGTCGGGGGGAGCTCCCGGACCCCGGGCCACGGCCGACGGCCGCATGAAGGCGGGCAGCTCGGTCCGGCGGTCGCGGATCGCCTCGACCGGGATCGTGTCCGCCGCGCCCCGCCGGCCAGCGCGAACAGGCCCCTTTCGTCAGGCCCCCTGCGGACCGCTGGAGTATAGNGGCGACCCGGCGACCCGGCGACCCGGCGACCCGGCGACCCGGCGACCCGGCGAGCCGACGATCGTGATCGGTACCGGGCCTCGGCCCGGGGCCCTTGAGCCCGCGGCCTGGACCCGCCGGAAGCGTACCGCCGCTGTAGGCCCTCGTCCTCAGCCGTGGAAAGGTCCCCCTTCCCCGAAGGCCAGGGCGGCGAAACGTTCCCCGATGAGGCGGTG
Source organism: Pseudonocardia lutea (assembly GCF_042658055.1). NCBI lineage: Bacteria > Bacillati > Actinomycetota > Actinomycetes > Pseudonocardiales > Pseudonocardiaceae > Pseudonocardia > Pseudonocardia lutea. Next base: position 1,728 of record NZ_JBHSQK010000090.1, on the reverse strand, counting down.
GGTAGCGGCGTCGGGGTGGAGCCCGTCGGGCAGGGGAAGGTCGCCGGCGTCCGTCTCGCCGTAGAGCCTCCGGCCGTCGAGGAGATGCAGGTGCGGGTCGTGCGGGGCGCGCTGCGCGACGATGCGGGCCAGCTGCTCCCGCACCACTGTCAGGGTGAGTTTGCCCGCGGCGCGTTCGGCGGGGTCCCCCGTGGCCCGGAAGGTCAGGGCCCCGCTGGTGAAGTCGGCGACCCCGGGCCCGGGGGTGTCTTCGTGGATCGGGCAGAGCAGTGGCGAGACCACCAGTAACGGGGTGTCCGGGTGACCGTCGCGGACGGTGTCGAGGAAGCCGTGTACCGCCGGCCCGAACGCCCGCAGTCGCATCACGTCCCCGTTGACCACGTTGATGCCGAGCTTGACACTGATCAGGTCCGCGGGGGTGTCCCGGAGGACGCGAGCGGTGAACTGGTCCACCATGGCGCTGCCGCCGAACCCGAGGTTGACGAGCTCGACCCCGCCTGCGGCGGCGGCCAGGGCGGGCCAGGTCGTCGACGGGCTTGCGGCGTTCGACCCGTGGCTGATCGAGCTGCCGTGGTGCAGCCAGGTCCGCCGCCCGCTCTCCGGTGCCGGCTCGACGGGAGCGTCGCTGCGCAGAGCGACGAGCTCGGTGATCTCCGTGTGGGGCAACCAGATGTCGACGGTCTTCGGGCGAGCGGGCAGCCCGACGAACCGGACCGTGCCGACGGGGCCGGGCACGGTGTCCGCGGTCCCGGTGGTGACGTCGAGCAGCAGGGTCCTGCCGCCACTGGTCGTGGCCTGCGCGATCAGCTCGCCGTCGACGTGCAGGTCGTAGAGGCCGTCCGGACGCGGCGGGATGTCTCGATAACCCACCCGGGTCCGCAGCGTGTCCAGCTCGACGACGGTTGCCCGCATGCGGATCGCCAGCCGCACGCCGGACGGCTGCGCCTCCGCCATCGCCAGCTGTCCGTCGCCCTGCGCCCTGGCCCGTGCGGGCAGCCGGTGCGGTAACAGTCCGTTGTCGGTGCGCTCCAGCTCCAACGCCCCACGTACGAGCTCGGAGGTGATCGGTGTCGTCTGCATGGCCGTGTCGGTCACCTGATCCGGGTCGGCCCGAGCACCGGTCCGGTGCCGGACGAATCAGTTCGGAGCGTCATCACAGACGGACCGTACGGCCCGCTCCAAAGCCGCAGCGTGGATGCCGTCCAGCGCCCGGCTCTGCTCCTGCACGACCGAGGCAAGCCGGGACGAGCAGTTCGCCTGTGCGCGAGCCGGCTCGGCAACCTTCAACGCGTGGACCAGCGCATTGCTGATGCGGGTGATCTCGGGCCGGACCAGCGCGAGGTCGGGTCGTTCGGCGGGCCGGGAATCGGGGTGTTCGGTCCACTGCTGAAGCAGGTCGTTCTGCACCCGGGTGCTGGCCGCGATCTGATCGGCGACCACGCGCGCCACCCATTCGGGATCGACTCCGTCACGACCGGCCTGCGCCCGGGCCTCCGCGACGACGACGGCCTCGCGGTCCGGGTCCGTCACGGGCTGCCCCGTACCGAACTTGGCAGCGGCCACCTGGTCCGAGACCGCCGCCCGTTGGGCTGCGAGCTGCACGACCTGGGCCAGGCCGTCGGTCAACGGCCCGGACACCTCGGTCGACGGCGTGGTCGGTTGCCCGCATCCGGCGACCACGGCCGCAGTGACGACGAGTCCCGCTACGCCGCCGGCGGTCCTGGTTCC
>NZ_JBHSQK010000089.1:0-68557 GCF_042658055.1 Pseudonocardia lutea | reverse complement strand
TCGACGACCGCCCGCTCCTCGGTGCTCAACGTGCTCATGGTGGTCCTCTCAGGGGTTCGGGAAGGTCGGGCGAGGGCTTCAGACGACGGCGCGTTCGCGCAGGTCGACGAGGTCGGCGTCGGAGCGGCCGAGCTCGCGCACGATGGCGTCGGTGTGCTCGCCCAGCGCGGGGACCGCGCCCATCACGGGCTCGACGCCGGCGAGGTCGGCCGGGGGTCGCAGGGCCTGGACGGTGCCGCCGGGTACGGCGACCTCGTGCCAGCGGTGGCGCTCGGCGAGGACGGGGTGGTCGAGGAACTCCTCGATCCGGTTGATGCTGGCGTTGGCCACGCCCGCCTCGTCGAGCAGCGTGCCCGCGGCCCGGGTCTCGACCGTGGCGAGCCGGCCGGAGATGAGCTGGTTGAGCTCCTCGCGGTGCGCGACCCGCGCCGAGTTCGACGCGAACCGCGGGTCCGTGGCGAGGGTCGGGTCGCCGAGGACGACCGTGCACAGCGCGCGCCACTCGCGGTCGTTCTGCACGGCCAGCAGGAGGCGGCCGTCGGCGGTGTCGTAGGGGCCGTACGGGGCGATGGTGGCGTGCTGGGCGCCGACGCGTGCGGGCTGCCGGCCGCCGTAGCGGGTGTAGTAGGCGGGCGAGCCCATCCACTCGGCGAGCGCCTCGAACAGCGACACCTCCACCGCCGACACCTGCCCGGTGGTCGCGCGCCGCAGCAGCGCGGTCAGGATCCCCGAGTACGCGTACATGCCCGCCGCGATGTCGGCGACCGAGATCCCGACCTTGGCCATCTCGTCCGGAGTCCCGGTGATCGACAGCAGCCCGGTCTCGCACTGCACGAGCAGGTCGTAGGCCTTGCGGTGTGCCCACGGGCCGGTGGTACCCCAGCCCGAGACCGTGCACGGGATGACGCGCGGGTGGGTCCGCGCGAGCGCGGCGGCGTCGACGCCCAGCCGGCCGGCCGCGCCCGGGCCCAGGTTCTGCACCAGGACGTCGGCGCGGTCGAGCAGCTCGCTCAGCACCATCCGTCCCTCCTCGGACTTGAGATCGAGGGTGAGCGACTCCTTGCCCCGGTTGAGCCAGACGAAGTAGCTGGAGTTGCCGCGCACGGCCTCGTCGTAGCCGCGGGCGAAGTCCCCGGCCCCCGGCCGCTCGATCTTGATCACGCGGGCGCCGAGGTCGGCGAGCTGGCGGGTGGCGAACGGGGCGGCGACGGCCTGCTCGAGGCTGACGACGGTGACGCCGTGCAGGGGCGGGAGGGATGTCGAAGGCGTCATCGGGGTCGGCCTTTCGGTGTCGGGCGCGGGTCGGGCGGGAGGCGGGTGCGGGTCGGGCGCACACGTCAGGCGACGTCGTGACCGGACCATCGTCGGGGACCAGAGGCGATACGTGAAATGAAAAATCTTCATCTGTTCGATACGATCCGCGTATAATCATCTGGTGAACGTCGAGGACCTCGAGTGGTTCGTCGCCCTGGCCGAGAGCGAGCACATGACCCGGGCGGCGGAGCGCCTGCACACCACCCAGCCCACGCTCTCGAGGAGCCTCGCCCGGCTCGAGCAGGAGATCGGTGCTCCGCTGTTCGACCGCGTCAACCGGCGCCTGCGCCTCAACCCCGCCGGCGAGGTCCTGCTCCAGCACGCCCGACGCGGCCTGCACGAGCTGCGCGTGGCGACCGAGCACATCCGTGCCCTGCGCGACCCGGAGCACGGCACCGTCCGGCTCGGCTTCCTCCACTCCGTCGCCACGTGGCTGGCGCCCGAGCTGATCCGCGGTTTCCGTGCCCGCGCACCGCGGGTGCAGTTCGCGCTGACCCAGGCGGCCACCTACGAGCTCGAGACCCTGGTCGCCGGCGGCATGGTCGACCTCGCCGTCACGGGCCCCCGCCCGGAGGGCGAGGCCCTGGCCTGGCACCCGGTCCACACCGAACAGCTGTGCCTCGTGGTGCCACGTGACCACCGGCTCGCCGACCGGGCCCGGGCCGCGGTCGCCGAGGCCGCCGACGAGCCGTTCATCATGCTGGGCCCCGACTTCGGGCTGCGTCGGCTCACCGAGGAGCTGCTCGCGCGCGCCGGCGTGGACCCGGCGGTCGCGTTCGAGAGCGCGGAGATCGCGACGATGGAGAGCCTCGCCGCGGCCGGGCTCGGCGTCACCGTCGTGCCGCGACCCCGCCCGCATCGCGCCGACCCCAACGCGGTCTACCTCCCGCTGGTCGACGACGCGGCGCACCGGGTGCTCGGGCTGGTCTGGCGGGCGGATCGGGCCGCGTCGCCGGTGGTGCGCCGCTTCAAGGACTTCGTGATGTCGCAGGAGTGGACCGCGCTGTGAGGCGGGTACCTCAGGTGGGCTTCCGGTTCACCGGCGTGGCGGTGTCGGCGATGAGGTTCCAGAAGGCCTGACCGGCCTCGGTCGTCACCCCGGCCGGACGGGTGGCGGCGGCCACCGTCCAGACCAGGGAGGCGTTCGCCAGCGGCACCATCGCCACCGGGACCCGGGTGGCGATCGCGAGCGGGCGCGGCACGATCGCGATCCCGAGACCGTGCGCGACGAGTTCGAGCAGGGAACCGATCTCGTTGCACGTCACGCGCACCGTGCGCGTGATGTCGGCGGCCGCGAACGCCTGGTCGGTGACCTGGCGCGCCGCCAGGTCCACGTCGAAGTCGACGAACGCCTCGTCCGCGAGGTCGGCGAGTTCGACCGAGGACTGCTTGCTGAGCCGGTGGCCCGCCGGACAGGCGAGGGCCATGGGGTAGGTGGCCAGGGGGGTCAGGCGGATGCCCTCCGGGGGCTCCAGCGGCATCGTCACGAAGGCGAGCTCGATGGTCTCGTTCGTGAGATCGGCGAAGTGCCGCAGGGGCATCCCCACGACCACGTCCACGTCGACGTCCGGGTTGCGCGCGATGAAGCGGCTGATCAGCGCCGCGAGATCCAGCCCGGCGAACGACGGGATGCACCCGACCCGCAGCGTGCTCTTGGTGACCCCCGGCCCGCCACGGACCTGGCTCTCGAGCGCATCGAGCGTGGCCAGGGCGCGCCGGGCGCCCGAGTAGAGCTCCCGGCCGGCCTCGGTCAGCTCCGCCCGCTTACGGGTCCGGACGAACAGGCGGGTGCCGAGCGAGCGCTCGAGTGCGCGGATCGACGAGGACAGGCCGGGTTGGGAGATGTGCAGCTGCTCGGCCGCGGCGGTGAAGGTGCCGGCATCGGCGATCGCCAGGAAGTGCTGCAGCTGACGGGTCTCCACGCATCACTCCGACTTATGGACACGACAGGATTCCTCTATTGGACACGTCGCATCTATGTATCGCAACCTTTCGCCGAACTCAGCGACGAGGAGAACCCATGGCGATCAGCCACGACGACCTGCACGGCCTCGACCTCGGCACCCTGCTCGCGGGCCTCCCGCCCACCGGCGCCTGGAGTGCGCTGTTCGAGCTCCCGGACCTGTCCTTCGGACTGCGGTCCACGGGATCGGCGTTCGAGGTCGTCCCCGCCACCGGCATCAACGACGCCTGGGACTTCGAGCTCCTGGTGAGCGAGTCCGAGTGGACGGCCTTCTGCAGCACCCCGTGCCCGCGCGGCTTCACCACGGCCCAGGCGCTCGTGGCCACCTCCGGCGGGACGCCCGTCCGCGGGAACCGGGCGGTGTGGGCCCGGGCCGCCCTCGTCGTCGACCGCGTTCTGGCGGCCCTGCGTGACAGGGTCACCCCCACCCCGCAGCGGCGCCCGGATCCCGCGGCACCCGCGACCGGGCTGAGCCCGGTCGTCGGGCGCTACCTCACGGTCGAGGTCGAGGGCCGGCCCCAGCGGCTGTACTTCGAGTCGGCCGGCACCGGTCCCCCGCTGGTGTGCCTGCACACCGCGGGCGCGGACTCCCGGCAGTTCCGGTACCTGCTGGAGGACCCCGAGCTCACCGCGCAGTGGACCGTCTACGCGTTCGACATGCCCTGGCACGGCCGGTCCGAGCCACCCGCCGACTGGCAGCGGCAGACCTACCGGCTCACGACCGCCACCTACGCCGCGACGGTGCTGGCGTTCATGGACGGCCTGGGGCTGGATCGGCCGGTGCTGGCCGGCTGCTCGATGGGCGGCGCCATCGCGCTGTACCTGGCCGCCGAGCACGGCGACCGGTTCACCGGCGTGTGTGCCCTGGAGGGCGGGCTCGGCAACCCGTCACGGTTCGTCGACTGGACCAACCGCACGGACGTCGACCACTCGCTGTTCCTGACCAGCTGGGTCGGCGGCCTGATCGCGCCCACCAGCCCCACGGGCCCGGCCGCCCAGACGCTCTGGGGCTACGCCCAGTCCGGCCCCGGCATCTACCAGGGCGACACGTACTTCTACTCCCAGGACCTGCCCCGGGTGGCCGACTCCCTCGGCACGGCCCGCTGCCCGCTCTACGTGTTCAGCGGTGAGTACGACTACTCGGCCACGACCGAGATGAGTCGCGCAGCGGCGGAACGACTCGGCGGACAACTCGTCGAGATGGAGGGGAAGGGCCACTTCCCCATGTCCGAGGACCCGGCCAGCTTCGCCGAGTACTTCTTCCCCGTCCTTGCACTGCTGCGCGACAAGTACGAGAGCTGATCGTCCCGGCGTCGGCTCTGCCGCCCGCTGCCGTCCGTCCAGGCCATCCCAGAGAAGTGGTGAGTCTCTTGTCAGCATCCGTCAGCCGGACCGGCACCGCCGGTCCGGACCGTCGCCGGCGTCTCGTCGCCGCCGCCGTCGGCAACTTCATGGAGTGGTTCGACTTCGCCATCTACGGCTTCTTCGCCACGGCGATCGGTGCGAACTTCTTCCCCAGCTCCAGCCCCACGGCGTCGCTGCTGTCCACCCTCGCGGTGTACGGCGTCGCGTTCCTGATGCGACCCGTGGGCGGGTTCGTCATCGGCGCCATCGGCGACCGCCGTGGCCGCCGCTTCGCGCTGATGCTCTCCGTCGTCCTCATGGGCCTCGCGACCGCCCTCATCGCCGTGCTGCCGCCCTTCGCCGCGATCGGCGTCGCCGCGCCGGTCCTGCTGGTGCTGCTGCGCTGCGTGCAGGGCTTCAGCGCGGGTGGCGAGTGGACCGGTTCGGCAGCGTTCCTGGTGGAGAGCGCGCCGTCGAACCGGCGGGGCGTCACCGCCAGCGTCATCCCGATGACCGCCGCCCTGGCCGTCGCGGTGGGCGCCGGCTCCGCGCTGCTCATCCAGTCCACCGTCGCGCCCGCGGACATCGTCGGCTGGGGCTGGCGCATCCCGTTCCTCGCCGCGTTCCCGCTCACCCTCGTGGGCCTCTACCTGCGGATGAAGCTGGAGGACACCGAGGTCTTCCAGGAGCTGAAGGCCCGCGGCGACATCGCCGAGGCCCCGATCCGGGAGGTGGGCCGTTCCCAGGGCCGCAGCGTCGCGATCTCCTTCGCCCTGTCCGCCATCACGGTGCTCGGCTTCTACTACATCGCGACGTACGTCACGACCTTCCTGACGGTCACGGTCAAGATGGACCGCTTCGCGGCGCTGGTCGTCGTCGCCGTCGGTGCACTGCTGTACGCGGCCCTGTGCCCCGTCATGGGTGCCCTGTCCGACCGGGTCGGCCGACGGCCGGTGTCCCTGATCGGTGGGGCCGGGCTGGCCGTGTTCGCCGTGCCCGCGTTCCTGCTCATGGCGACCGGCAACGCGGTCGTCGCGGTCCTGGGCCTGGTGCTGTTCGGGGTCTTCGAGGCCATGCACAACAGCACCACGACGGTGATGCTCATCGAGCTGTTCCCGGCGAACATGCGCTCCACCGGCAGCGCCATCGGCTACAACCTGGGCGCAGCCCTCATCGCCGGGCCCGGACCGTTGATCGCCGCCGCGCTCGCCGCCGCGGGCGCCGGGGTGGGGCTCCCGGCCGTCTACATGGCCGGCGTCGCGCTCCTCTGCACGATCGTGCTGTGGCGGGTGCTGCCGGAGACGCGCCGGCGTGACCTGGGCCCCGGGGAGCAGCGCGGGCCGATCGCCGCGCCCAAGCCGGACAACGCGACGACACGGTCCTGATCCCGCACCGCCGAACAGGGAGTAGGCACGCATGCATCTGATCCCGGAGCGCTCGGGCAAGCCCAGCGTCCGCCGCACCGAGACCTTCACCGGAGAGGTCTGGGCCGACCCGATCTCCGGCGACGACCCCGTCGTCAACCTCGTCGCCTTCGCCCCGCGCGCCCGGACCTACTGGCACCGGCACGAGGGTGGCCAGCTCATCGTCGCCACCCACGGCAGCGGTTTCGTCGTCAGGGAGGACGGGCTCGGCGGACCGATCCAGGCGGGGCAGAGCGTCTGGACCCCGGCCGGCGAGATGCACTGGCACGGGGCCGGCCCGGACAGCCTGCTGACCCAGACCGCGTACTCCTTCGGCCCGACCGAATGGCTGCACGAGGTGTCGGACGAGGAGTACGAGCGCACCGTCCGGGAGGCCTCGTGGTGAGCCGTCTCCGCGCGCTCGACCCGCCCCTTCGACCACGACGAGGACGTTCATGAACGACAGCACCTAGGAGCAGGGCATGGAGATCCGCCGCGCAGTGGTCGGCGACGAGTACGTCGACGGCGCGCTGGCGGCGGCGGACGAGCTCGGTGCCCCGCTGCAGGACCTCGTCACCGAGTACTGCTGGGGTGCCGTGTGGGGCCGCCCCGGCCTCGAGCGGAAGACCCGCAGCCTCATCAACATCGCGATGATCAGCGCGCTCAACCGGCCCGACGAGCTCCGCGCCCACCTGCGCGGCGCGCTGCGCAACGGCGTGACCCCGGAGGAGATCCGCGAGGTCTTCCTGCAGGTGGCGGCGTACTGCGGGTTCCCGGCGGCGCTCGACGGCTTCAAGACCGCCCGGGCGGTCCTGGAGGCCGAGACCCGACCCGCCGCCTGACCGGCCGCACTCCGACGGAGGACAGCGAGATGGAACTGGGATTCGTCGGCCTCGGCCGGATGGGATCACGGATGGCGAGCCGGCTCGTCGACGCCGGGCACGACCTCGTCGTGTACGACGTCGACGCCGAGGCCGTGACGGCCCTCGTCGCCCTCGGGGCGAAGGCGGCGTCGTCGGCCAAGGAGGTCGCGGACCGTACTGCCGTGGTGCTCACGAGTCTGCCGACCCCCGCGATCGTGCTCGACGTCGTGCTCGGGCCGGAAGGCCTCGCGCAGGGCGCCACGGTCCGCCGGGTGGTGGAGCTGTCCACCACCGGCACCCGCACGGCCCGCCGGCTGGCCGAGGAGCTCGGTCCCCGTGGGATCACCCCGGTCGACGCCCCGGTGAGCGGGGGCACGAGCGGTGCGGAGAAGGGCACCCTCGCCGTGATGGTGTCCGCCCCGGACGCGGACTTCGCGACACTGCACCCCGTGCTCTCCGTCCTCGGGAAGGTCTTCCACGTGGGCACGGAACCGGGCCTCGGGCAGGCGATGAAGCTGGTGAACAACTACCTGTCCGCCGCGGCGCTGGCGACCACCTCGGAGGCGATGGTGGTGGGCGCCAAGGCCGGGTTGGACCCACGGATGATGGTCGACGTCCTCAACGCCGGGTCGGGCCGCAACAGCGCGACCCAGGACAAGTTCCCCCGGTCGGTCCTGCCCGGGACCTTCGACTTCGGCTTCGCCACGGGGCTGATGGAGAAGGACCTCGGGCTGTTCGCCGAGGAGGCCGCGGCCCTGCAGGTTCCGACCTGGGTCGGATCGGTCGTACACCAGATGTGGCGTCAGACCCGGGACCGGCTGGGGGCGGACTCCGACTTCACCAGCATCGCCCGGCTCGTCGAGGGGTGGGCAGGGGTCGAGGTGCGCGCAGAGGGCCCGGACGCGCCGTGAGCGGCGAGACCTACGAGGTCTTCGCGGTCCGGTACGGCCACATGGACCGCCGGGCGTCGGAGAACTTCCTCGGCGGGTGCGCCTGCGACGGCCCGATGCCGATCGACTACTACGTCTGGGTCGTCCGGTCGGCCGAGCGCACCGTCGTCGTCGACACGGGGTTCGGCCCGGCGGAGGGCATCCGCCGGGGTCGGAGGGTGCTGAACCCGGTCGGGACCGGCCTGGCCGCCCTGGGCGTCGACCCCGCGCACGTCGACGACGTCGTCCTCACCCACCTGCACTACGACCACGCCGGCAACCTCGGGCTCTTCCCGAACGCCCGGTTCCACCTGCAGGAGCGCGAGCTGCAGTTCGTCGTCGGGCGGCACATGGCCGACCCGACGACGGCGAGTGCCTACGCCGTCGAGGAGATCGCGGACGCGGTCCGTCTGGTGCACGCCGGCCGGGTGCGGTTCGCGGCCGAGGACGAGGAGCTCTTCCCGGGCCTGAGCGTGCACCTCGTCGGCGGCCACACCGGCGGCACCCAGGTGGTGCGGGTGGCCACGGCCCGCGGTCCGCTCGTGCTCGCCTCCGACGCCGTGCACTTCTACGCCAATCTCGAGAAGCGGCGCGTCTTCGCCGTCACGCACGATCCCGACCACCTCCTCGAGGTGTACGACCGGCGCCTCTCCGAGCTCGTCGACGACCCGGCCGACATCGTCCCGGGACACGATCCCCTCGTCCTGGCCCGGTACCCCGCGGCGCGCACGGGCCTCGAGGGGGTCGTCGCGCTGCTGAGTGACGCCCCGGGGCCTTCGGACGGCCTCGCGGGCGGCCGTGGTGGTGCCCCTCCCGAGCCAGTCGGCACACCGGTCTCGACGAGCTGCCGGCCGTCGTCCCGCCGAGCCGGTCCCGATGAGCTGGCCGAGGTCTCGGTCCGGCTCCTCGAGTTCTGACCACGCCGTCGAGCCGGCCCCGCAGTGCCGGGCCGGCTCGTCGTCGAGGTGTCTCCAGGAAGGTGTCTGCAGAAGGACCTCTCCCGGTCAGCGGGCCGCCGGAACCGGCGAGCCCGGCGGGACCGGCCGCGCGGGGGCGGATTCCGCGCTGTGGAGGTTCTCCAGCTGCTGCAGGCCGGTCCGCGGGCCGAAGAGGGCGACGGTGAGGGCGACGACGGCCCAGCAGCCGGCGATGTAGACGAAGACGGGGCTGTAGCCGAAGGAGCCGAAGACCGCGGCGACGACCATCGGGCCGAGGATGTTGGCCAGCCGGCCGATGCCGTAGACCAGGCCGTTCCCGGAGCTGCGCAGCTCGGTGGGGAACAGTTCCGGGGTGTAGGCGTACAGCAGCGCGGCGAAGGTCTGGGTGAGCGCGTTGACCAGGAAGCCGAACACGACGATCGCGACCGGGTTGAAGGTCAGGCCGTAGGCCAGGCCGCACGCGGCGATGCCGGTGGCGATCAGCGCGATGGGCGTCCTGCGGCCGAAGCGGTCCGACAGCGGCCAGGCCAGCAGCGCCCCGGGCACGGCGCCGAGGGTGGTCAGCGCGGAGAAGGTGAGACTGTGCACCAGGTCGAAGCCGTGCGCGGCGAGCAGGGTGGGCACCCAGGCGACGAAGCCGTAGAACCCGAGGGTCTGGAAGATCCAGACGGCGGCGAGCATCAGCGTGCGGCGGCCGAGGGCCCCGCGGAACAGGGCGCGGTAGCCGGCGCGCGGCGCGCACGGGACGGCGTCCGGGACCGGGGACAGCGCGGGCAGCGGGGGCAGCGACCCGGGATCGGCGCCGGTGGCCTTCTCGATCCGGTCGACCACGGCGGCGGCCCGCTCCTCCATGCCACGCCGGTGCAGCCAACGGGGGCTCTCCGGGAGCCGGGCGATGAGGGGCAGGGCGAGCAGCCCCAGGGCGCCGAAGACGAAGACCCAGCGCCAGGTCTCGGTGCCGAGCGGGACGATCCCACGCGCGGCGAAGGACATGACCGGGATACCGACCAGCCCGATGGCCATCACGGCCGACTGCATCCGGCCGCGCAGCCGCGCCGGCATGACCTCGCAGAGGTAGGCGGTCGCGGCGATCGTCATCGCGGAGAGGCCGATGCCGGTGAGGAGCCGCGCCACGGCCAGGGTCGGCACGGTCGACACCACCGCGTTGAGCAGTGAGCTGACCGAGAAGAAGGTCACCGAGAGGAGCAGGGCGCGTCGGCGGCCGACGGCGTCGGCGAAGCGGCCTCCCCCGACCGCGCCGAGGAACATGCCGAGGAAGGCGGCGGAGGTGACGAGTGCGATGTCGGCCACCGTCAGGTGCAGGTGCTGCTGCAGTGCCGGAGCCGCGTAGGCGAAGGTGTTGAGGTCGCCGAACTCGAAGACGAACGCGACGGCGAGGGCGAGCAGGACCCGGCGGTGGAACCGGCCTATCGGCAGGCGGTCCAGGCGGGCGGACAGCTGGATCGGGCTCATCATGGGACTCCTGGCCTGGCGTGGATTCTGGTGAGGAGAACCCTGCTGCCCCTCCCGGCCTCCCACCGTCGGGCCGGAGCCCGATACGCAGGGCGAACCGACCGTCGGGCGATCGGAGGACGGGCCGCCGTCCGCAGGGTCCGACCACCGCCGGCGGCGGCGCCCCGGAGGACGACGGCACGTCCCCTGATCGCCCGAGCCCCGCGTCCTCGGCGGGGCCGGCCGACCGACCGATCCCCGCCGCGTTCCCGCCCGTCGACGCTCGGAGCGAGGTACCGCACCGACCGGAGAAGGGGAGCCATGCCCACCGCCGTCCTCACCCCGCCGACCCCCGGCCCGACGCCGGCCCCGGGTCCGCCGCCCGGTCGCCGGGTGGCCCGCCGGATCAACCTGGCCAGCATGGCGGGCACCACGATCGAGTACTACGACTACTTCATCTACGGCACGGCCGCCGCACTCGTCTTCCACAAGATCTTCTTCCCCCACACGAGCGGCATCGTCGGCGCGATCGCGACGTTCGGGACCTTCGCCCTGGTGTACGTGTTCCGGCCGGTCGGGTCGATCCTGTTCGGACACGTCGGCGACCGACTCGGCCGCAAACGCACCCTGATCGTCACGCTGACGACGATGGGCCTGTGCACGGTCGCCGTCGGGCTGATGCCCGGCGCCGCGACGATCGGCGTCGCCGCCCCGATCCTCCTGGTCGCCCTCCGCGCCGTGCAGGGCCTTGCCGTGGGCGGGGAATGGGCCGGGGCCGCCCTGTTCGCCACCGAGAACGCCCCCGACGGACGACGCGGACGCTTCGCCCTCTACCCGCAGGTCGGCGCGACCGTCGCGTTCGCGCTCGCCGCCGCCACCTTCCTCGCCGTCGACCTCGGGATCGGCGAGACCAGCGACGCCTTCCTCTCCTGGGGCTGGCGTGTGCCGTTCCTGCTCAGCGCGCTGCTGATCGGGGTCGGGCTGTACGTCCGCCTGCACACCACCGAGACCCCCGTCTTCACCGACTCGGCCCGCACCGCGCCCCGCCGCGGCGTGCCGTTCCTGGAGGTGTGGCGCCGCCAGCCCCGGACGATGCTGCTGGCGACCGGCCTGGCCACCGGCGTGTTCGCCACCATGTCCGTCGCCACGGCCTATCTGACGAGCTACGCGACCGGCAGCCTGGGCATGAGCAAGGCCGGAATCCTCGTGATCGACGTCATCGCCGCGCTCGTCTCGGTGGCGACCACCGCCTACGCGGCCGTCCTGTCCGACCGCCTCGGGCGCCGCCCGCTCGTCCTGATGGGCTGCGGCGGCCTGGCCGTGTGGTCGCTCGTGCTCTTCCCGCTGCTGGACACCCGCTCGCCCGTCGCGATCGGCGCCGGGATCGTCGTCCTGCTCGCCCTGCTCGGCCCGGCCTACGGTCCCCTCGGCGCCTATCTGCCGGAGATGTTCTCCACCCGGTGCCGCTACACGGGCGCCGGGGTGAGCTACAACCTGGGCGGGGTGGCCGGCGGAGCCCTCGTCCTCGTGCTCGCGGCCCCGCTGACCGCCTCGGCCTGGGGGCCGGTCGCCCTCGGCCTGTGCATGGCAGGGCTGCTGGCGATCGCCCTCGGATGCCTGCACCGGCTTCCGGAGACCCACGAGCGGTCGCTGACCGCGGTGTGAGAAGCGGGGGCGAGGTTCCTGGGCCCTCCGGCCGCGTACCGGGACGCGCGCGGGCAGGACCACCGCGGCGTCCGCGTCCTCTGCGACACTCCTCGCGCACGTCATGTCCGCCCGGCGGGAGGGATGAGTATGGGAAGCACGACGAGTCGGCTCGTCGTCGTGACCGGGGCCGCCGGCGCCCTCGGTCGAGCGGTCGTCGCGGAGTTCCTCGAGGACGGGTGCGAGGTCGCGGCCCTCGACCGGCCCGGCGATCCCCTCGAGGAGATCGGCCGTCTCGACGGGGTCCACCCGGTGGCGGCTCACCTGTCCCGGGCCGACGACGTGGCCGCGGCCTGGAAGACGATCGACTCGATCGGCACCCCCGACGTGCTCGTGGCACTGGCCGGCGCCTTCCGCCCCGGCTCGCTCGCCGAGCTCACCGAGGACGTCTGGGACGCGATGTGGCAGTCCAACGTCGCATCGCTGCTGTGGTGCGCCCGCGAAGCGGCCGCCCGCTTCGCCGAGGCCGGAGGAGGCGCCATCGTCACGGTCGGCTCCAAGACGGCCGTGAGCGGCGCCGCCCCGGTCGCGCACGGCACGAGCAAGGCGGCCGTGGTGCGGATGACCGAGCTGCTGGCCGAGGAGCTCCGTCCCCGGCGGATCCGGGTCAACGCCGTGCTCCCGTCGGTGATCGACACCCCGGCCAACCGCACCTGGATGTCACCGGATCTCGCCGCCCGGGCCGTCAGCCCGGGAGCGATCGCGCGGGTGATCGCCTTCCTCGCCGGCCCGGACGCCGCGCCGATCAGCGGGGCCCGGATCCCCGTCTACGGGGACGCCTAGGAAATCGCGTCCGGCAGGCCGTCGCCCTGCGCGTCCTCGGTGTCGGAGATCACCGTCGAACCCGAACTGAACGCGCGTTCAGCACTCCATGATGTCAGGGGGACTCGACGGAGAGGACAGGACGATGAGTGCGTTCGACGACGGCCTGATGGCGGATCGCACGGTCTTCGTGGCAGGCGGCACGAGCGGCATCAACCTCGGTATCGCCCGCAGGTTCGCCCGGCTCGGGGCGCGGGTGGCCGTGGCCGGGCGGAACCCGGAGAAGGCGAAGACCGCGGCGGACTCGATCGGCCCCGGTGCGCTGGGCCTCTCGGCGGACGTGCGCGACTACGAGGCGATCCGCGGCGCGATGGAGCAGGTCGCGGCCGAGCTCGGGCCGCTCGACGTCGTGGTGTCCGGCGCGGCCGGCAACTTCCTCGCCCCGGCGGCGCAGATGTCCGCCAACGCCTTCCGCACGGTGGTCGACATCGACCTCAACGGCACGTTCAACGTCTTCCGCGGCTGCCACGACCTGCTCCGCACCCCCGGCGCCTCGCTCATCGCGATCACCGCGGGCCAGGCGGTCAACGCGATGCCCATGCAGGCGCACGCGTGCGCCGCGAAGGCCGGGATCAACCAGCTCGTCCGCGTGCTCGCCATGGAATGGGGCCCGGACGTGCGCGTCAACGGCATCTCCCCCGGGCCGATCGCGGGCACCGAGGGCATGGCCCGGCTCGCGCCCGACGAGAGCACCCGCGAGGCCCACTACGCGCGGATCCCGATGAAGCGCTGGGGCGAGATCGAGGAGGTCGCCGAGGCCGCGGTGTTCCTCTCCAGCCCGTCCGCCACCTACGTGACCGGCACGATCCTCGACGTCGACGGCGGCTCCCAGCTCGGCGACGCCACCCGCAACGACACGAGCAAGGGCCTGGCCTGAGGCATCGGCGAGGGCGACCCACGGGCCGTCCTCGCCGTACCCGCCCTCCGATCGATGTCGATCTGATCGCAGTCCCGGCGGGATGCGGCGCACGCCGAGCAGACCTTTCGGGCCGACAGCCTCGTCGAGGCACATCGGCATTCCGGCGTCCTTCGGTGTTGCACCAGCCGCCCAGCGGCTAGGCTCCTCCGTAGTCGTCAGTCAACTCACGCCGCGTTCGCCGCGTGCGTCCTGGAGGTAGCCGATGCGCGCCGTGGTGCTGTCCGGCGGCCTCACCCACGACTTCCCCGCGACCACCGCCTGTCTGGAGGCACTGCTCGACGAAGCCGGCTTCGACGTGGACGTCCACACCGGGACGGCGGGCGTCGACTCGTCCCTCGAGGCGCTGCCGGGCGCGGCGCTTCTCGTCGTCAACGCCCTGCGATGGTCCATGACCGGACCCGGCACCCCGGACCGGTACCGGGAGCGGGCGGCCGAGGAGGGCGCCAGCCCCTCCCCCGCGGCCCGCGAGGCCCTCGCCGCCCACCTCGCCGGGGGCGGGGGCGTGCTCGGGATGCACACCGCGAGCATCTGCTTCGACGACTGGCCGGAGTGGGGCGACGCGCTCGGCGGCCACTGGGAGTGGGGGCACTCGCACCACCCGCCGCTCGGTCCCGAGGTCGCGGTCACCGTGGGGTCCGCGCACCCGCTCGTCGACGGCGTCGACGACTTCACGATCGTCGACGAGGTGTACGGCGACCTGCGCACCCGCGAGGTCACCGGCCTGCTCCACGCCGCCACCCCGGGCACGGACGGGCCCCCGCGGCCGCTGCTGTGGGCCCGCGAGCACGGCGGCGGCCGGGTGGTCTACGACGCCCTCGGCCACCATCCGCCCTCGTACGAGGTCCCCGCGCACCGGGAGATCGTGCGCCGCGCCCTCCGCTGGACGACCCGTGGCTGACCGGACCGAGCTGTCCCTCTCCGCGGGCAGCGTCCTCGAGCTCACCCCCGACGGCGTGATCCGCTGCGCCGCCGAGGCCGGGTTCCCACTGGCCGGCGTGCGGCTCGCCGATCCGCGCGCGCAGGCACCCGCGGTCGCCGACGCAGTGCGGCGGACCGGCGTCCGGCTGCTCGACGTCGAGGTCGTGCGGCTCGGGCCCGCCGGCGTCACGGACGCGCACCGCCGACTCGCCGACACCGCCGCCGTCCTCGACGCGGCCTTCCTGCTGACCGTCTCGGAGGATCCCGACGAGGCCCGGACGACCGCGTCGCTGGGCGACCTCGCCGAGGTCCTGGCCGGCTCCGTCACCCGCATCGCCCTCGAGCCGATGGCCTTCACCGCCGTCCGTTCCCGCGCCGCGGCCGAGCGGATCGCCCGCGCCGTGCCGGGCACCGTCGTGCTTCCCGACGCGCTGCACCTGCACCGCATGCGCGAGCCCCTCGATGCGGCGTGGCCGGAGGAGCTCGTCGGCTACGCGCAGCTGACCGACGTCGGATCGGCCTCTCAGCCCGGCGACCCGGAGTCGTTGGCGCACGAGGCACGGCACGAGCGGGTGCCCCCGGGCGAGGGGACGCTGGACCTGGCGGGCTTCCTCGTCGCCCTGCCGGCGGCCGTCCCGCTCGCCGTCGAGGTGCAGTCCGACGCCCTCGCGGCCGAACACGCACCGCTCGACCGCGCAGTGCTGCTGCGCAAGGCCGCGTCTGCGGTCGTCACCGGAGGGAGTTGAGGTGGGACGTCCGATCGACGGCATGTCGGTGCTGGTCACCGGGGGTGGCTCCGGTATCGGTGAGGCCGTGGTGCACCGGTTGGCGAAGGCCGGGGCCCGGGTCACGCTCTCCGGGCGCCGGGCGGGCAAGGTCGAGGCGGTGGCAGCCGCCGCCGGTGCGCACGGGGTCGTCGGGGACGTCACCGTGGCGGCGGACCGGGAGGCGATGGTGGCGGCGGCGGTGGCGCACGGCGGCGGTCTCGACGCGGTGGTCCACGGCGCCGGCAACATGTACCGCGGCGCGCTCGAGGAGCTGACCGAGGAGGACCTGCACGCCGTCTTCGCCTCGAACACGATCGGCCCGATGCTGCTCACCGGCCTCGCCCTGCCGCACCTGCGGGAGGCCCGGGGCGCGGTCGTGTTCTTCGGGTCCGTGCACACCCAGCGCGCCTTCCCCGGCGCCTCCCCCTATGCCGCAACCAAGGGCGCCCTGGAGACCCTGACCGGCGTGCTCGCCGCCGAGCTGGGTCCGCAGGGCGTGCGCGTCGGCTGCGTGCGCCCGGGCGGCGTGCTCACCGAGATCAACCAGCGGGCCGGGCTGTTCGACGACGCCCAGGCAGCCGAACGCATGGAGTCCCTCGGCCCCGCCCACGCCCTGGGCCGGCCCGGCACCACCGACGAGGTCGCCGAAGCGGTCGAGTACCTGCTGAGCGCGGAATGGGCCACCGGCGCGGTGCTCACCATCGACGGCGGACTGAGCCTGGGCGTCACGAACGCATAGCGCTGCCACCCGGGATCCCACGACGTGCCCACCGACCCGAGGAGGCCAACCGGATGCGCGCCGCCGTGACCACCGCACCGGGCACGATCGCGATCGAGCAGGTGCCGGATCCCGATCCGGGACCGGGCGACGCCGTCGTCGTGGTGGGGGCGGTGGGGCTGTGCGGCACGGACCTGCACATGTTCCTCGGCGAGCGGCACGACACCGGCTTCCCGCTCCGCCAGGGCCACGAGGTGGGTGGCACCCTCGTCGAGCTCCCCCACGGCTACGACGGCCCGCTGCAGGTCGGGCAGACGGTCGCGGTCGACCCCGCGATCCCCTGCGGGCGCTGCCGCCCCTGCACCCGCGGCGCCTGGCCGGCCTGCACGGCCTTCCGCGCGCTCGGGGTGGCCCTGCCGGGCGGGCTGGCCGACCGGATCGTCGTCCCCGTCGAGCAGCTCCACGCCGCCGACGGCCTGACCGCCGTCGAGGCGGCCCTGGTCGAGCCGTTCTCCATCGCGGCCATGGCGCTGGCCCGGGCCGAGCTGCGCGGTGGCGACCGGCTCGCGGTCGTCGGCGGGGGCCCCATCGGGCTGGCGATCACGGTGACCGCCGCGGCCCGCGGACACGCGGTGCTGGTCAGCGACCCCGTGGCGGCCCGGCGCGCGCTCGCCGCGGAGCTGGGGGCCGACCGGGTCACCGCGCCGGACCCGGAGGCGGTCGCGGACTGGACCCGCGGCGAGGGCGCGGACGTGGCGTTCGAGGCGTCCGGGACCCGCCCGGGTCTCGAGGCGGCGCTGGCCGCGACCGGACCCGGCGGGCGGCTCGTGGTCGTGGGGGTCGCCGCGCACGATCTCGTCGTGCCGGTGCCGCGGCTGCTGTTCGAGGGCGTGACGGTCGTGGGCGCGCGGGCCGGGCTCTTCCCCGAGGCCCTCGACGTGGTGACGGCGCGCCGGGCCGCCACGGCCCGGTTCGTCAGCCGGGAGGTCCCGCTCGCGGACGTGGCCGGGGCCTTCGACCACGCGATCGCGCACCCGGAGGACGTCGTGAAGGTCCTGGTGACGCCCTGACCGGCTAGGCGCGCCGTCCGCGGCGCGGCGGGGCGGAGGCGCCCCCCGGACCGCGCGCCAGCAGCGCCGCCGGGATCCCGTGGTCGGCCCGCAGCTTGCGCAGCGCCGGATCGGAGGTCCAGAAGGCTTCGAAGTCCTCCGGCGCGAACTTCTCCGCGATGAGGTGCATGGCGATGTCGTGCCGCACGTACTCGACGGCCACGAGCACCACGGCCGGGTCGTCCGTGTAGACGCCCCAGGCGTCGCCGTTCACGACCCCGCCGATCACCGCCTGCTCGCGGTCCGCGGCCACCACCAGCAGCCGGCAGCCGAGGTTCTCCAGCACCACGTCGGGCGAGGAGAACCGGTGCGGGTAGGTGGACCCGACGGGCTCGGGGTCCTCCCCGAAGGTCACCACGGTGACCTCGACGCCCTCCGCGTCGGCCCGGCGCACCGTGCTCTTCAGCGGCGCGATCTCCGCCGGCCACCCGGACAGGAAAAGGTCGGTGCGGGCCGCCGCGACGACGTCCTCGGCGCGCGCGAGCAGCGACTCCCGGTCGGACAGGTTGTGCACCAGCCGGACCTGTGACGGGGCCGCGACCTGTGGCAGCGCCGCGCTCAGCGCGTCGATCGACTGGTCGAACTCGCGGCGCATCCGGTCCAGCAGCGCGGAGGGCGGAAGCGAGATGTACCCGACGCTCGCCTCCCCCGCCCGCACCTCGTAGGCCGCCCCCCGCCCGACGAGCTTGGCGAGCGTCTCGTACACCGTCGAGCGCGGGACACCGGAGCGCTTCGCGACCTCGTAGCCGTTCAGCGGGGTCCCCGCCGCGACCAGCGCGACATAGGCCTTCGCCTCGTAGCCGGACATCCCGAGGCGCTGCAGCTCCTCGATCACGCTCTGCTGGGACATGTGGCCATCGTCCCATCCGGACCGTGCGGCCCGGGACGACCCCGCGACCATGTCCGCTGCTCAGCCGCCCTCGCGGGCCGCGGCGCCCTCGTCGACGCCCACCGAGTCCACCGACTTCGGCCGCGGCATCGACGCGAGAGCCGTCTTGGTGATCCCGCCGTCGACGGCGAGCGTCTGTCCCGAGATGTAGCCCGCCTTGGGCGAGCCGAGGAACAGCACCGCGTCGGCGACGTCCTCGGCCGTGCCGAGCCGGCCCTGGGGCACCCGCGCCTGGCGCAGCCTGCGGACCTCCTCGTCGGCGTAGATCGCGTCGGACATCCCGGCGTTGATCAGGCCGGGCGCCACGCAGTTGACCCGGACCCCGTGGCCGGACCACTCCAGCGCCATGTGCTCGGTGAGCTTCACGATCCCGGCCTTCGACGCCGTGTAGGCCCCGGCGTTGGGCGCGGCGGCGATCCCGTTGATCGACGCCATGTTCACGATCGCGCCACCGCCGGCCTCGATCATCCGGGCGGCCACGGCCCGGCCGACCAGGAAGGTGCCGGTCAGGTTCACGTCGACCGCCGCCCGCCAGTCGGCGGCCGCGATCGTGAGCAGCGGGCCGAACCGGGCGATCCCGGCGTTGTTGACCAGCAGCGAGGGCGCCTCCGGCAGCGCGGCGACGGCCGCGGCGACCGACCCCTCGTCCGCGACGTCGACGACGGTCGGCACGCAGGCCGGACCGAGGTCGGCGGCCAGCGCCTCGAGTCCGGCGGCGTCGACGTCCCAGGCCGCGACCCGGTAGCCCTCCTTGACGGCGTGCCGGCTGATGACGGCGCCGATCCCGTTGCCCGCCCCGGTGACCACGGCCCATCCACGCGTCACGGCACACTTCCCCTCGTCGGACGTCCGTACCGGGCCCACGCGGCCCCGGTGCGGCGTTGGTTCACTGACGACGCTAACCCCCATCCGGCCCGCCCGTCCATGATTACGGCCCGGGAGAGCCGCGCACGCGTAGTCGTCATACTTCTGACGGCGTATGGTGCGGAGTGTCCCACCGACACGACGACGTTCCTGGGAGGCCCCGTGGGCGGCAGCATCCTGATCAGTGGCGGCACGCTCGTCGACGGCACGGGCGCGGCGGCCCGGCCCGGCGAGGCCGTGCTGATCCGCGACGGCCGGGTCACCGCCCTCGGCGCGCAGGCGCTGGCCGACGCCGAGGCGAGCGGGGTCGACGAGCGGATCGACGCGACCGGCAAGACGGTGATGCCCGGCCTGATCGACGCCCACACACACCTGACCTTCGGCGAGCCCACCGGCAACGACGAGCTGTTCAACCACCGGACCGAGGCCTACAGCTCGATGCTCTCGGCCTACAACGCGCGCAAGGTGCTGCGCGCCGGCGTGACCAGCGTGCTCGACGCGGACTGTCTGTGGAACATCGGCTGCGAGCTCCGCGACGCGATCGAGGCCGGGATCGTCGAGGGCCCGCGGATGCGCGCGGGCGGCCAGGCCCTGATGACCATGCTGGGCGGCACGGCCGGACGGATGATCAAGGACGAGGGCCGCACCGGCTACGCCACGGTCGTCACCGGCCGGGACGTGATGGTCAACGAGATCCGTCGGCAGATCAAGTACGGCGTCGACTGGATCAAGATCATGGTCACCGGGCTCATCCCGTCGATGAAGGGCCCCGAGGTCAAGGTCTGGAACCTCGACGAGCTGCGCACCGTCTGCGACACCGCGCACGAGCTCAACACCAAGGTCGTGGCGCACTGCCGCAACTCCGACTCCACGCGGGACGCGGCCCGGGCCGGCGTCGACCTCATCTACCATGCCTCCTACCTCGACGACGAGGCGATCGAGGCCGTCATCGAGGCGGGCTCGGCCATGTGCCCGACCTTCACCCTGCTCGGCAACCTCGCCGACTACGGCGAGAAGGTCGGTACCGCGCCCGAGCTGCTCGACGTGTTCCGCGCCGAGATCGAGGTGACGGCCACGCAGCTCACGAAGGCGCACGCCGCGGGCGTCACCTTCCTGACCGGCTCGGAGACCGGGTTCGCGGTGACCCCGGTCGGCGAGTGGCACGCCCGCGAGCTGGAGATGTTCACCGAGTACATGGGCATGACGCCGATGGAGGCGATCGTGGCCGCCACCCGCAACGGCGCCTTCGCCATGCGGATGGACGACGTCGGGACGCTCGAGCACGGCAAGATCGCCGACGTCCTGGTGATCGACGGGGACCCGCTCGCCGACGTGCGGATCCTGCAGGACAAGGAGAAGATCGTCGAGGTGGTCAAGGCCGGGAGGCGGATCGACCTCTCGACCCCGATCCCCGAGCACAAGCCGCGCTCGTCGGACCAGGTCCGCTTCCTCGCGGCCTGCCCGCTCACCCGCTCGCTGGCCCTGACCGAGGAGCAGATCGAGCGGATGTCGCATGTCTGAGCCGTCCCCGCGGGTCGTCGACGTCCACGCCCACGCCGTCCTCGCGATGGCGGAGGGCGCGGCCGGGGAGGCCGGGCCGGAGCTCGGCACGTCGCCGGACGGCACGCCCTTCTACCGCGTCGGGGACTACGTCCTGCACGGCGTGAAGTACGCGGGCAGCCCGTTCATGGACGTCGACGTCCGACTGGCGGCCATGGACGCCGCGGGGATCGACCTGCAGGTCCTGTCCCCCAACCCGATCACCTACTTCGACACTCTGCCCGCGGCGGACGCGACGGCATTCGCGCGCCGGCACAACGACGCCCTGGCCGAGCTGGTGGGCAAGCACCCCGGCCGGCTGCTCGCCACCGCGCAGCTCCCGGTGCAGGACGTGGCGGCGTCGGTGGCCGAGGCCCGCCGGGCCGTGCGGGACCTGGGCATGGCCGGCGTGTACATCGACACGGACCCGGCGGGACGCACGCTCGACGACCCGGCGCTGGACCCGCTGTACGAGGCGGTCGTGGACCTCGACGTGCCGCTGTTCGTGCACCCGTCGCCGCTGGGCGCGGACGGGCCCGCGGACGATCCGCGGCTGCGCCGCTTCGACCTGGACCTGATGCTGGGCTTCGCCTACGACGAGACGCTCGCCGTGGCCGCGCTGGTGTTCGGCGGGGTGCTGGAACGCCACCCCGGCCTGGACGTCTGCCTGTCGCACGGCGGAGGCGCCGCGGCGTTCCTCTCCGGGCGCTTCTCGCGCGCCGTCGCGAAGCGGGCGTGGGTGAGCCGAGCGTTGCGCGGCAACGGTTTCGAGCACTACTACAGACGGATCTGGTTCGACACCCACGTGCACGACGAGCAGTCCCTGCAGCTGCTCGTGGACCACGCCGGCGCCGACCGGCTGGTCTTCGGCACGAACTTCGCCGGCTGGGACTCCGGCGGGGCGGACCACCCGGGCGGCGCGCTCGCGGAGACCCTCGCGAGCAACGCCGCCCGGCTGCTGCGGCTCTAGACCGTCCGCAACGGACGGCGGGCCGTCTCCTTCGTGAACCACACCGCGGGCAGCGAGATCACCGCCAGGATCATCACGTAGACCGCGCCGACCATGCTGCTGCCGGTCACCCCGCCCAGCCAGGTCAGCAGGTACGGCGCGGACCCGCCGAACAACGCCACGGACAGGTTGTACGTGATGCCGTGCCCGCTGACCCGCACCCTGGTCGGGAACATCTCGGTGAGCGTCGAGTTGGTGACGGCCGCGTAGCCGCCCGCGAGCAGCCCGAACAGCACCAGGCCCACGGAGATCAGCCCGAACGAGCCGGACGTCATCAGCAGGAACGCCGGGTAGGACAGCACCAGCAGCCCGGTCCCGCTGATCAGCAGCACCGGGCGTCGGCCGACCCGGTCCGACCACCAGGAACCGACCACCTCGGCCAGCAGGCACGCGGCGAGCGCGATGAGCGAGGGGGCGAAGGCCTCGTACCCGGTCAGCTTCAGGCTCTTCGTCGCGAACGTCGGCAGGTAGCCGACGATCATGTAGAAGGACGCCGCGTTCACCGCGATCAACAGGAACGACTTCACCAGCAGCCGGACGTTCTCCCGGCCGGAGAGCGCCGCGCCGACCGGGTTCGCCTCGCGCGCCCGGTCCTCCTTCAGCGCCAGGAAGTGCGGGGTCTCGTCGAGCCGGCGGCGGATGTAGAGGCCGATGACGCCCATCGGCAGGGCGAGCAGCAACGGCAGCCGCCAGCCCCAGGCCTGCATCTGCTCCGCCGAGAGGGTGAGCAGCAGGATCCCCGGGAACAGGCTGCCCAACAGGGTGCCCACGACGGAGCCGACCGAGATCAGCCCGACGTAGAGCCCGCGACGGTGCAGGGGCGAGTGCTCGGCGATGAACGAGACCGCGCCGGAGATCTCGCCGCCGGCCGAGACGCCCTGCAGGAAGCGCAGCACGATGAGCAGCACGGGCGCGGCGACGCCGATGGTCGCGTAGCCGGGCAGCACCCCCATCAGCGTGGTGGCGACCGACATCAGCAGGACGGTCAGGGCGAGCGTCCGCTTGCGGCCGATCCGGTCGCCGAGCGCGCCCCACACGAACCCGCCGAGGGGGCGGGCGAAGAAGGCCACGGCGAACACCGCGAGCGAGGACAGCAGCCCCGTCGTCGGGTCGGCCGCCGGGAAGAACACCGCGGCGAGGGTGGTGGCGAGTACCGCGTAGGCGGAGAACTCGTAGAACTCCACGAAGGAGCCCACGGTGCCGCCGAGGACGGTCCGCCGTACGGCGCGGGTGGTGGTGGGATCGGGGACGGTGGCGGTCACAGGGGCTCCGGAAGACGTCGTCGTCGGTGGCGGGGACACCCGCCCGTGCGACGTTAGATATCTGACGACTAGTACGTCAACGGGTCCGTGCCCGGTCGCCGGTGATCAGAGCAACGCCTGGTACGCCCCGCCGTCCAGCGGCACCGCGGCCCCGGTCAGGTAGCCCGCGTGGACCGAGCAGAGGAACGCGACGACGGCGCCGAGCTCGGCCGGTCGCCCGAGCCGTCCGGCCGGGACGGTGGCAAGGGCCTCGGCCAGCGCGGGAGAGTCGCCCTCGCCGTAGATGCTGCGCACCCGGGCGGTCTCGTGCAGGCCGGGCAGGACGGAGTTGACCGTGACGCCGTCGGCCGCGATCTCGCGGGCCAGGGTGCGCAGGAAGCCGGTGGCCCCGGCCCGGGCGGCGTTGGACGGGGCCAGGTTCGGGTAGGGCTGCCGCACCCCGAGCGAGGTGATCGCGACGATCCGGCCCCACCCCCGCGCGCGCATACCGCGCACGGCGGCCTGGCACATGGCGATCACGGCGAGCAGGCTGCGGTCCACACCGTTCCGGTAGTCCGCCAGCGAGGCCGACAGCGCCGTGCCCGGCGCGGGCCCGGGGCCGTTGACGACCAGGATGTCCGGCTCGCCCGCACGCCGGACGAACTCCTCCGCACCCTCCGGCCCGGAGAGGTCGGCGACCAGCCACTCGGTGCCGCCGCCCAGCGCCCGCGCCGCGGCCTCGGCCCGGTCGCCGTCCGAGCCGCAGATCGTGACGTGCACGCCCTCCGCGACCAGCGCGGCCGCGCTCGCGTAGCCCAGCCCGGCCGTCCCGGCGGCGACCGCCGCCCGTTTCCCCGTGATGCCCAGATCCATCGGCCGAGCCTCCCAGAGGTCGATCAGAAGATGTCGATCTCCTCGCCGGTGTCCGCGTCGTGGACCGTCAGGGCGCCCGACGGACAGGCGCGGGCGAGGTCGAGGGCGCGCTCGTCGCCCGGTTCGGGGGCGCCGGTCACCGGTGTGGCGATCTCCTCGTCGTCGAAGCGGAAGAGGTCGGGAGCGTCGGCGACGCACTTCCCCGAGCTGATGCAGACCTCGCGGTCGACGTCGATCCGGTAGCTCATGTGCCCTCCCCCAACAGGACGGGATAGGTGGCCCAGTACGGGCGTGCGGTCGCGGTGTCGCGCTGCGGCGGGTGGTCGGGGTCGCGGCGCACCCCGGCCCGGAACATCCGCTGCACCGCGCCGGTGACCAGGCCGGACAAGTGCTCGTCCGGGTCCGTGCCCGGGCGCGCCACGACGCCCGCGGCCAGGTCCTGCCCGATGCAGACGTGCATGCCCGCGGCGAAGCTCAGCCCGAACGGCGCCACCCCGGGCGGCGGGACGCGGTGCGGGCGGAACTCGGCGGCGTCGGGGCCGAAGAGCTCCGGGTCCCGGTTGAGGGCCTGCAGGTCGATGACGACGGTGGCCCCCTCGGGGATCTCGACGCCGGAGCGCAGCCGCACCGGCGCGAGCGCGCGGCGCATGCCGGTGGGACTGGACGGGTTCAGCCGCACGGTCTCGTGCACGGCGCGCTGCACGAACAGCGCGTCCCCGCAGGCCGCCTCCGCGTCCTCGGGGTGCTCCTCGAGCCAGCCGAGGAGGTGGTCGACGGTCCGCACGAAGGCCGTCGCGCTGGTGTGGGCACCCGCGAGCAGGAAGAACGCGACCTCGCGGCGGATGACCTCCCACGGCAGGTCGAGCTCGTCGGCGTGCCGGAGGAGGGTGGTCAGGACGTCGCGCGGGACGTCGACCTCCTCCCCCGCGGCCTCCCGGGCCAGCAGGGCGCGCCGGCGCTCCGCCGAGGGGGCGAGGAACTCGGCGTCCCAGTCCTCGAGGGCCTGCGCGACGGCGGCGCGCAGCGCCTCCCGGTCGCCGGTGGCGTGGACCATCGTGGCGCCCTCGATGAAGCGGGCGTTGTAGTCGTAGAGCCGGGCGGTCTCCTCGGTGGTGCCCAGCGGCCGGTCGATGCCGGCGGTGAGCGCGGCGAGGTTGAGCATGAGCTCGTGCCCGAGATGGACGAGGTCGACGCGGCCCGCCGCCAGGTAACGGCCCAGGGTCTCCTCGGTGACCTGCGGGAACAGCTCGCGCTCGTAGCGCTCGAACACCTCTCGCCGGAACATCCGGTTCTCGACCCGGCGCCGGTTGCGGTGTTCCTGGCCGTGCAGGTTCACGAGCACGCCGGACATGACGACCTCGCCCGCGTCGTACAGCGCCTGGCGGAGGTCCTTGCTCCGGTAGGCGTCGTGGGCGTCGGCGAACGTCCTGAGGACGATCGGTGTGGCGTCCTGGGCGGTCGTGGTCACGGTCCCCCCTCGACGGCGGTGCTGCGGGGCGCGGCGAGCCCGGTGCCGAGCACCACGACGTCCGCCTCGGTGGGTACGGGTCCGGTCACGATGCCGCCTTTCTCGGGATCCCGGGGACGGTCCGACCCTGTCGTGCGCTCCGGGCGGCGTCAAGGCCCTAACGACGCCGAGTTGGCCGGCCGGCACCGGAGGTCGCCACAGCTCGGCGATCCCCTCTGTCGCCGGCGGACCGGTCTCCGTGGGCTCCCCCTCGATCGCGTCCGATGCTAGCGTCGTTAGGACTATCACGCCGAGGTGAACCGGGGACGCCGATGCAGACGATCACCCTCGACGGCTACGCCGAGGTGCGCGAGGCCTACCGCCAGCACGACCTGGAGCAGGCCCTGTACGACGCGGGCGGCGTGGTCATGGCGGACAGCCTGCTCGTGCTGCACGGCGCCGCCCACCGCACGCGGCGCCGGGTGGAGAACCGGCTCTTCCGCCGCGGCACCTTCCGCTACTGGGAGAAGGCGTTCCTGCGCGACGTCGTCCGGGACACCCTCGCCCCCTTCGCCGCCGCGGGCCGGGCGGACCTGCTGGAGCTCGGCTACCGCACGATCATGAACCTCACCGCGATGGTGGCCGGCCTCGACAAGCCGACCGGCAGCGCCGCCGAGGCGAACAGGGCGGTCGACGCGCTCTACCGCTTCGCGAAGAAGTTCTCCGAGGGCGCCACGATCGTCCACACCACCCGCGACCCCGAGCAGGTGCGGGCCGAGGTCGCCGCGGCGCTCGAGGAGTTCGACACGATCTTCCTCCAGCCGTCGATCGAGCGCCGCGAGGCCCTGCTCGCCCGCTTCGCCGCCGGCGAGATCACCGAGGACGACCTGCCGCGGGACGTGCTCACCGCGCTGCTGCGCAACGGGGACGAGCTGGGGATCGACCGGGACGTCCTCCGCCGCGAGTGCGCTTTCTACCTGCAGGCGGGCTCGCACTCCACGGCCGACGCCTTCACCCACGCCGCGGACGACTTCTTCGCCTGGGCCCGCTGCGAGCCCGACGCCGCCGACAAGGCGCGGCAGGACCCGGCGCTGTTGCAGCGCTGCGTCTACGAGACCCTGCGGCTGCACCCCGCGAGCCCGGTCGCGCAGCGCCGCGCGCTGGCCCCGATCTCGCTGCGCGGCGGCCGGGAGATCCCCGAGGGCGCGTTCGTCGTCCTCGACATCGCCGCCGCCAACCGCGACCCCGCCGTGTTCGAGCGCCCGGACGTCTACGACCCGCTGCGCGAGGTCCCGGCGGACGTCCCGCGGTGGGGGCACGCGTTCGGGGGCGGCATGCACGCCTGCATCGGCACCGAGCTGGCGGGCGGGGTGCCCGCCCCGGAGGGGCACCCGGTGAGCGAGTCCGAGCGGGTGCTCGGCACCGTCACCCTGATGCTCGAGGCGCTGCTCACCGCGGGGGGCCGCCCGGATCCGGACGCCGCGCCGAAGCGGGACCCGCACTCCGCGCGGGACCACTTCGCGTCGTACCCGGTGGTCTTCGAGGGATGAGCGGCACGGGCGCGCGGGCGGCGGTCGAACGGTTCCTGGCCGCGGTCGNCGAAGCACGCCGGGCCCGCCGCGGCGTGCTTCGCCCCCGACGCCACCTACGCGAACATGCCCCACCCGCCGGTCCACGGGCCGGAAGGCGTGCGCGGGCTGCTCGCACCGATCCTCGACCGCTCCGAGTACGTGGAGTGGGAGATCGTGACGGCGAGCTTCACCGAGGACCGGGCGTGGCTGGAACGGGTCGACCGGTTCCGGATCGACGGGCGCGAGTACGCCGTCGAGTGCAACGGCGTGGTCGAGGTCGACCCGGTCACCGGCCTGATCACCGCCTTCCGCGACTACGTCGACCTGCAGGTCTGGCGGGCTCGGCTCGGAGACGTCCTCGGATGAGCCTGCAGGTCGGCGTCGGGCTGTGGACCGGCCAGGGCGCCGACAACAGACAGAGCTACCGCGACGTCGCCGAGCTCGCGGCGGCGGCCGAGGCGGCCGGCTTCGACTCGTTCTGGGTGACCGAGCACCACGGCCTCCCCGGCGGCTACCTCCCCTCCCCGCTCACCGTGCTGGCGGCCCTGGCCCCCGTGACGAGCCGGATCACGCTCGGCACCGGCGTCGTGCTGGCCCCGCTGCACCATCCGCTCCGGCTCGCCGAGGACGCCGCCGTGGTCGACCTGCTCAGCGGCGGGCGGCTCGTCCTCGGCCTGGGTCTGGGCTACGCCGAGCACGAGTACCGGGCCTTCGGGGTGGACCCGCGGACGCGGGGCGCCCGGCTGGAGGCTCTGGTCGGCGCCCTGCGCACGGCCTGGACCGGCACGTCCTTCTCCTGCCCCGACCTCGGGCTCGACGACGTCCGGGTCACCCCCACGCCGGGCGGGCGGATCCCGATCTGGCTCGGCGGGTACGCGGCCGCGGCGGTCGGCCGCGCGGGGCGGATCGCCGACGGGCACCTCGTCGGCCGGGGCGAGCCCGGGATCGTGGAGGCCGCCTCGGCACGGCTCGGGGCCCCGCGCGCCGGGTTCACCCGCGCGGTCAACGTCACCTGCGTGCTCGACGCCCCCGGGGGCGGCGCCGGCTCGGCCCGCGCCGCCTTCGGCGTGCAGCAGCAGGCGTACGAGGCGATCCAGGCGGGCCGCACGGTGTACTCGCGCCCGGTCGCCGTCGGCGCCGACGTCGACGCGTACGTCCAGGTCAAGGGGAACGTCGACGAGGTGGTCGCCGGGCTGCGCGGGGTGCTCGCGACGCTGCGGGCCTGGCCGGAGGTCCATCTCGTCCTGCGCCTGCTGTTCCCGGAGCCGCTCCCGGTGCAGCGGGAGCGGCTGGCGACCTTCGGCAAGGAGGTCCTGCCGCGACTCCGGGAGGGCAGGTGAGGGCCGCGTGAACGCCCAGGACCGGGCCGCCGTCGCCGACGTGCCGGCGCTGTACTGCGAACGAGGCTGAGGCCGCCTTCCCTTCCTCAGGTGCTGCCGCACCTCGGGACGTCTGCCTGTACCTCGGCGAGCCAGGCGGCGTGAGCAACCTGACGACGACGGAGGGGCAGCAGTGCGGGTCGGTGGACCCGTGGACATCGCGGACGCCGCAGCCCACCTTCCCTCCGCCGCCGCGCGGCTCGTCACCGGTGTGCTGCTCCCCCTGCCGACGGGTGCGCCGCGTGCTGATCCCCTTGCGACGGCCGGGCACTCGACGTTAGGTTCCTAGCGTCGGCCGGTCGTGACCGGGGGCACACGCCCTCGCCTCACCCACCGCACGGCCGGTAGGCACGGGACGAGGAGGTCCGGATCATGGGCTCGATGGTCGGCGCGGCGGTGGTCCGCAAGGAGGACCCGGCCCTGCTCACCGGGCGCGGTACGTATGTCGACGACGTGCGCCTGCCCGGCACGGTGCACATGGCGTACGTGCGGTCCTACCTCGCGCACGCGCGCATCCTGTCCGTCGACACCGCCGAGGCCGCTGCCGTGCCGGGCGTCCTCGGCGTCTGGACGAACGCCGATCTCGAGGGTCTGCCGCCCAACCGTTCGGTGCCCGGGATGGAGCGGCCCTGCCTCGCGAAGGACCGGGTGCACTTCGTCGGCGAGTGCGTGGCCGTCGTCGTCGCCACCGACCGCTACCTCGCCGCCGACGCCGCCGAGGCGGTGCTCGTCGAGTACGAGGAGCTGCCGGTGATGGCCTCGATCGCGGCCGCGACCGCCGAGGACGCCGTGCCGATCATCGAGGGCACCGCCTCCAACGTCGTGCTGGAGCAGGTGCTCTCGGCCACGGACGCCGAGGAGGAGCTCGCCGCCGCCCCGCACCGCCTGGCGATCCACCTGAGGAACCAGCGCTGCGCCGCGGTGCCGATGGAGCCGACCGTCTGCCTGTCGGACTGGCAGAACTCCGGGCTCACGATCTACGCCACCACGCAGACCCCGCACCACATGCGCAACGAGATGGCGCAGATGTTCGGGCTCCCCCAGCAGGAGGTCCGGGTCGTGGCGCCCGACGTCGGCGGCGGCTTCGGCGCGAAGGCCTCGTGCTACCCCGAGTTCATCCTGACCGCGGAGCTGTCCCGGCGGCTGCGCCGCCCGGTCAAGTTCGTCGAGACCCGCAGCGAGAACCTGACCTCGATGGTCCACGGGCGGGCCCAGGAGCACGACGTCGAGGTCGGGTTCGACGACGACGGCCGGCTGCTCGCCCTCCGCGTGCGGATCACCCAGGACTGCGGCGGCTGGCCCGACGCGACCGGCATCGGGCTGCCCACGCTGACCTCGTTCATGTCCGGCGGCTGCTACAAGATCCCGGTCATCGCGCCGAGCTTCCGGTCGGTCGTCACCAACACCACCCCGGTCGGCTCCTACCGCGGGGCCGGCCGCCCCGAGGCGTCGTTCATGATCGAGCGGGTGGTCGACCACGTCGCCGCCGAGCTCGGGCTGGACCCGCTGGAGGTGCGGCGGCGCAACTTCGTCCAGCCCGGCGAAATGCCGTTCGCCACCCAGTTCGAGGGCATCGTCTACGACGAGGCGGACTTCCCGGGCGCGCTCGACAAGCTCCTCGAGCACGTCGACTACCCGCTGCTGCGCAAGGAGCAGGCCACCCGGCGGGACGACCCGTCGGCCCCGCTGCTCGGGATCGGGTTCTCCACGTTCGTCGAGATGGGCGGCTTCGGCCCCACCCCGCTGTTCGAGCAGTTCGGCTACGTCGGCGGCTGGGAGTCGGCCAACATCCGGCTCAACGTCGACGGGTCCGCGGTGATCAAGGTCGGCACCAGCCCGCACGGGCAGGGCCACCAGACCGCGTTCGCCCAGATCGTCGCCGACGAGCTGCAGATCGACTTCGACCGGATCACCCTGATCCACGGCGACACGGCCACCGTGCAGGAGGGCATCGGCACGATGGGCAGCCGCGGCGTGCCCGTCGGCGGCTCGGCGGTGATGAAGGCCGCGATCAAGGTCCGGGACAAGGCGGCGCGGATCGCCGCGCACATGCTGGAGGCCGACCAGGGCGACGTCGAACTGGTCGACGGCGCCTTCCGGGTGCGCGGCACCGACCGGTCCGTGGGCATGGGCGAGGTCGCGGTGCGGGCGTTCAAACCGCACCTGCTGCCCGACGGCTTCGACCTCGGCCTCGACGAGACGGCCTTCCACGAGCCGCAGAACCTGTCCTACCCGTCGGGCGCGCACTGCTGCGTGGTCGAGGTCGACCGCGACACCGGCAAGGTCCGGGTCGCCCGCTACGTCGCGGTCGACGACTGCGGCACGGTGATCAACCCGCTGATGGCCAAGGGGCAGATCCACGGCGGCGTCGCGCAGGGCATCGCCCAGGCGCTGCTCGAGGAGGTCACGTACGGGCCGGACGGCCAGCCCCTGGCCGGGACGCTCGTCGACTACACGGTGCCCAGCGCCGTCGACCTCCCCCACTACGAGACCGACCACCTGGTCACGAAGACCAGCTTCAACCCCCTCGGGGCCAAGGGACTCGGCGAGTCGGGCGCCACCGCGGCACCGCAGGCGGTGGTCAACGCGGTGGTCGACGCGCTGTCCCACCTCGGCGTCCGGGACGTCGAGATGCCCTGCACCCCGCAGAAGGTCTGGCGGATCCTCCAGCAGAACGGGAGCTGAGATGTCCCACCACAAGGTCCGGATCACGGTCAACGGCACGGTGGGCGAGGACGAGATCGAGTCCCGCCTGCTGCTGGTGCACTACCTGCGCGAGACCCGGGGGCTCACCGGCACGCACGTCGGCTGCGACACCTCCAACTGCGGCGCCTGCACCGTGATGCTCGACGGGAGGACGGTCAAGTCCTGCACCGTGCTGGCCGTGGCGGCCGACGGCGCCGACGTCCTCACCGTCGAGGGCCTCGCCGGCGGCGGCGAGCTGTCCCCGGTGCAGGAGGGCTTCCGGCAGTGCCACGGCCTGCAGTGCGGCTACTGCACGCCCGGCATGGTCATGGCCGCGACCGGGCTGCTGCTGGAGAACGAGGCGCCGGACGAGAGCGAGATCCGCGAGGGCATCGAAGGCAACCTCTGCCGCTGCACCGGCTACGACATGATCGTCGACTCCGTCCGCTGGGCGGCGGAGAACGGCGGTCCGGGCGAGGCCGCCGAGCGGCACGCCCAGGGCCGCGGCGTCCTGACCCCCGACGAGGCCGCCCCCGCGCCGTCCGGCACGCAACCGGCCCCCGTCGTCACCCCCTGACGCGCACCGATCACCGAGGAGGACCCATGGCCGCCGTCCTGCGCGGACTCGAGGGCAAGAACGTGCTGATCACCGGCGCGGCGAAGGGCCAGGGCTTCAGCCACGCCAAGGCCTTCGCCGACGCCGGCGCCGACATCGCCGCACTCGACATCACCGAACCGATCGCGGACATCTACCCGCTCGCCACGGCGCAGATGCTCGAGGACACCGTGAAGGCGATCGAGGAGATGGACCGGCGGGTCATCCCGCTGCCCTGCGACATCCGGGACGAGTCCCAGGTCGAGGCCGCCGTCGCCAAGGCCCTGGACTTCTTCGACGGGCGGATCGACATCCTCGTCAACAACGCGGGCGTCGCCGCCCTGGACACCATTCAGGGCATGCGCTCGCACGTCATGGACGCCGTGATCGACACGATCGTCAAGGGCCACATGTACGTGGCCAAGTACGTGGTGCCGAACATGATCGGCCGCCGCTCCGGGAAGATCGTCAACATCTCGTCCGGGGTGACCGGCTCGGGACACGCGCAGCTGTCGCACTACGTGGCGGCCAAGCACGCGATCCAGGGCCTCACCTCGGCCTGGGCCTTCGAGCTGGCCGAGTTCGACATCAACGTGAACTGCATCGCACCCGCGACGATCCGGCCGGGCGAGGGCCAGGGCTCCGGCATGGTGCTGGGGCTGGCCGGCGAGGTCGACATGACCCCGGACGCCGCCTACGAGATGTTCTCGGCCGCCGGCAACATGCCTGGACCCAAGTGGCGCACCGAGATGCAGAACATCACCGACGCCGTGCTCTTCCTGGCGTCGGACAACGCCGACCAGATCACCGGCCACGTCCTGCGCGTCGACGCGGGGCAGGGAGCCAAGTAGCCCGCATCCGGACAGCGACGTCGGGGGACGCGATGACCACCACGGAAGACCGACCGACCAAAGCAGTCTTCGACCAGGACCAGGAGGCGATGCGCTGCCCCTACCCGCACTACGCGGAGCTGCGGCGCACCGCCCCCGTCTTCCACGACCCGGAGTACGACATCTACGTCGTGACCCGGCACGCGGACATCGAGAAGGTCAACACCCAGCCGCGGCTGTTCTCCAGCCAGAACCCCATGGGTCCCACGGTGTCCGGGGCGATCGCGGCGATCACGCGGGCGATGACGGACGTGCCGCCGGAGTTCGCCGAGCGGGTCCGGGTGGTGATGAGCCGCGGCGACGTCCTCTTCACCCAGGACCCGCCCCACCACAGCCGGCACCGGCGGATCCTCAACAAGGCGCTCACCCCGCGATCGGTGGCCCGCATCGAGCCGCAGATCCGGCAGATGTGCCACGCGCTCGTCGACGGGTTCGCCGCGGACGGACAGGTCGACCTCGTGCCGGCCTTCTGCTCCCCCGCCCCGATCCACGCGCTGGCCACGCTGCTCGGCGTGCCGGTGGAGAACTCCCGGGACTTCCGGCGCTGGGCGGACGCGATCAACTCCACGATCGGCACCTCGATGACGGACGAGGAGCTGCTCGCCACGCTGGAGACGCAGATCGAGTTCTGGACGTTCTTCGAGAACGAGGTCGAGGACCGCCGGCAGAACCCGAAGGACGACCTCATCACCGCCGTCGTCCAGGCGCGCAACGAGGGCGACGCCCCGCTGACGCCCAACGAGATGGTCGGGTTCTTCAGCCAGCTCATCGGCGCCGGCGCCGACACCACGACCAAGCTGATCTCCTCGTTCATGCTGATGCTGTGCGAGGACCCGGCGCTGATGACCCGGGTCCGGGAGCGCCCCGAGGACCTGCCGCGCTGTCTGGAGGAGGGCCTGCGGCTGGAGTCCCCGGTGCAGGGCCTGTTCCGGGTCGCGACGGCCGACACCCAGCTCGGCGGGGTCCCGATCCCGGCCGGCGCCCACGTCTGGGTCGTCTACGCCTCCGGCAACCGGGACGAGAGCGTGTTCGACCGGCCGGAGGAGTTCGACGCCGACCGCGACAAGCTGCGCTCCCACCAGGCGTTCGGCCACGGGCCGCACTCCTGCATCGGCGCGCCGCTGGCGCGGGCGGTGGCACGGATCGGGTTCGAGGTGCTGCTCGAGCGGCTCGACGACATCCGGCTGGCCGAGGAGGGGTTCGTCCCCCGCTACGACCCGAGCTACGTGATGCACGGGATGCAGTCGCAGCCCCTCACCTTCCGGGCCCGATGACCGACACCTCCGCACTGGCCACGGAGCTCGCTGGCCTGCGCCACCGTGTCGAGGTGCTGGAGTCGCAGGACCGCATCCGGTGTCTGCGCAACCGCTTCCACGACTACGTCAACACCGACCGGTGGACGGAGATCGACGAGCTGTTCACGGACGACGCCGAGCTCGACTACTCCTACCTCGGACGAGCAACCGGGAGGCAGGCCATCGGCGGATTCTTCGGCCGGATCCCGGAGCTGCTCCCGGCGGACGCCGGAGCACCGTTCGTGCGGCAGTTCGTCCACGGCCACTCGGTCGAGGTGAGCGGCGACGACGCCGGAGGCACGAGCCACCTGCTCGCCACCCCGATCTACCACGGCCGGAGCTTCCTGTTCGCGGGCCGCTTCACCGACACCTACCGCCGGGTGCAGGGGACCTGGTACTTCTCGTCGGTCACCCTGGACATCTGGTACTCGGTGCCGCTCGACGAGGGCTGGACGGGCCCGGAGCGCCATCGCATGTCGCTCTAGACGCGGCGCCGCTTCCTTCGTTGACAGGCCCTTCCTGCAGGAATACTTTCCTTCGGAAGCAATTCGACTCGGAGGGCGGGGAGGGACAGCGGTGCCCGAGGTCGTGTTCAGCGTGGATCAGTCGAAGTCGATGCGGGACCAGGCGGTGCCCGGGCACAACCGCTGGCACCCGGACATCCCCGCGGCGGCGTCCGTCCGTCCGGGTGCGGAGTTCCGGGTCGA
The DNA here is from genome assembly GCF_042658055.1 of Pseudonocardia lutea. NCBI lineage: Bacteria > Bacillati > Actinomycetota > Actinomycetes > Pseudonocardiales > Pseudonocardiaceae > Pseudonocardia > Pseudonocardia lutea. The sequence continues at coordinate 34,410 of NZ_JBHSQK010000089.1, read as the reverse complement.
GTGCCGGGAGTGGACCGATGCACAGCTCGGCAACAACGACTCGTCGAACGACGTGCGGGACGTCGACCTGGATGTCGCGCACATGCTCAGCGGTCCGATCGAGATCCAGGGCGCCGAGCCGGGTGACCTGCTGGTCGTGGACATCCTCGACCTGGGCCCGTGCCAGCCGCCCCAGGAGTACGGCGACGCCCCCGGCCAGGGGTGGGGCTACACCGGGATCTTCGCCAAGGCCAACGGGGGCGGGTTCCTGACCGACCACTTCCCCGACGCCTACAAGGCGATCTGGGACTTCCACGGTCAGGACGCCACCTCGCGGCACATCCCCGGGGTGCGCTACACCGGCATCACCCACCCGGGCCTGTTCGGTACGGCGCCCTCCGCCGAACTGCTGGCGGAGTGGAACCGCCGGGAGCAGGCGCTGATCGACCAGGACCCGGATCGGGTGCCGCCGCTGGCCCTGCCGCCCCTCGAGGACGGGGTCCTGGCCGGCACGTTGAGCGGGGCGGAGTTGGAGCGCGTCGGGCGCGAAGGGGCGCGCACGGTCCCTGCGCGGGAGAACGGCGGGAACCACGACATCAAGAACTTCACCCGGGGCAGCCGGGTCTACTACCCCGTGCACGTGTCCGGAGCGAAACTCTCCGGCGGCGACCTGCACTTCTCGCAGGGCGACGGCGAGATCACGTTCTGCGGCGCCATCGAGATGGGCGGCTTCATCGACTTCGGCGTGGACCTGATCAAGGGAGGCATGGAGAAGTACGGCATCACCACCAATCCGGTGCTCATCCCGGGTCGTGTCGAGCCGCGCTACAGCGAGTTCCTCACCTTCATCGGCGTCTCGGTCGACGAGACCTCGGGCGACAACCTCTACCTGGACGCCACCGTCGCGTACCGGCGGGCCTGCCTCAACGCCGTCGAGTACCTGAAGAAGTTCGGCTACTCCGGGGAGCAGGCCTACCTGCTGCTCGGCTCGGCCCCGATCGAGGGGCGGGTGTCGGGCGTCGTGGACATCCCGAACGCCTGCTGTTCGCTCTACCTGCCGACCGGGATCTTCGACTTCGACATCCGGCCGACCGCCGAGGGCCCACGGTCGGCGGACCGCGGCTCGTGCGCGACCAGCAGCTGACGACCCGGGAGACACTGAGGGTGGCCGCGCACTCGGGGCGGAGGGGGGCGCGCGCCGGAGCCGCGCGTCGTCGGCGAGAAACGCGGCCGCCCACTCCGGCCTCGGCCGGGACCGACCGCGCCGTGGGGTCCTGCACCGACAATCGAGAGTGAGAGGCGAATCCGATGCTGCTCGCCGTGGTGTTGTTGTACGTCGGAGCCGTTCTCGCCGTGAACGGGATCTGGCTGATCGGCCAGGCGCGGGCGGCGGAGGAGGTCGAGCGGGTCCCGGCCCACGCGGCCGCTGCGGCCGGCGAGCCGGCGGACGTCCCGAGCTCGGTCGGCGGCCGGGGGGCCGAACCGGCCCCGGCGCGAGCAGAGCGGTCGCCGCTGTTCCTGCAGAACCGGGAAGTCGCGGTGATCAACATCTTCACCGGCTTCGTGGGCGTGGTGATCGCGCTGATCTTCCTGGTCCAGGGTGCGGTCGGCAACAACCTCGCCTCGGCGCGGAGCGGGGGCTTCATCCTCCTGTTCGCGTTCACGTACCTCTGGGTGGCGTTCAACCAGTACCTCGACGCGGGCGGCCGGGCCTTCGGGTGGTACTGCCTGTTCGTCGCGATCACCGCGATCCCGGCCGGGATCTACACGCTGCAGAACGCGAACGGGAACGTCGCCCTGATCTGGCTGGGCATCAACTGGTTCGCGTGGGCCGTCCTGTGGGGACTGTTCTGGGCGCTCCTCGCACTCGAGCTGCCGATCGCCAGACCCACCGGATGGATCACCATCGTCGAGGGCGTCGCCACGTCGTGGGCCCTCGGCTTCGCCGTGCTGATCGGGGTCTTCTCGTTCTGAGCCCCGCTCGGGCCTCCGCGACCTGTGGCGCAGCTTCATCCGACACTTCGAATCGGTAGTGTTTACGATGACAGCGATTCCACCGCTCTCGGAGAGGATGTTCCGTGGCCTCAACGCCCCTCGTGCCCCGAGGGGCGTCGTCCCCGGCCCGGCGGGCCCAGTCGCTCCACACCCTGCTCGCCCGTGTCACGAACCAGGTGGCGCAGCAGGTCGAGGCCACGCTGGCCGGCTGTGGGCTCGCTCTCGAGCAGTGGCGCGTCCTGGACCTGCTCGCCGACGAGCAGGGGCACTCCATGTCGGAGATCGCCGAGCACGCCATGGTGCCCGCCCCGACGCTGACGAAGATCGTCGACCGGCTCGTGGACAACGCCCTGGTCCACCGCCGGGTCGACGAGCGGGACCGTCGCCGGGTCCTCGTCTTCACCACCGATCACGGCGCCGACCTGCACGCCCGCATCGCACCGCAGGTCGGCCGGGCGGAGGACGACGCGGTGGCGGAGCTGGCGCCGGACGACGCCGCGCGGCTCGTTCACCTGCTGACCAGGCTCGCGGCATAACCTCGGGCCGTCCGGGTCACGGGCCGGGCAGGGGCACGGACCTGCGAAGACGCGTCAGCCGGCGACGGCCGTGTCAGGTCGCGGCGTCCTCGTGCACCGTCACGCAGCACCGGTCGGGAGCCGGGTCCAGCCGGGCCCTCGACCCGGGAGCTCCGAACTCCTCCAGGAAGGCGGTGAGCAGGCTCAGGTTGATCCCGCAGACGAGCGCGGTGTGATCGCGGGCGAGGGCGTGGAAGGGACAGTTCCCGAGCACCGTCACGGCCTCGTGCCGCCGCGGCTCGTAGCCGTGCTCGCCCAGGGCGGCGACGACGTCCCGAGGCGTCGGCACCGCCGAGGCGCACCTTTGCCGGGCCTGCGCTCCCAACCGGCGTCCGGTCGCCGCGGCGGCCTCCCGGACGGCGTCGAGAACCGGCACCCCGGCGCGGGCCGCCGCGTCCACTCCCTCGGCGAGGACCTGACCGGCCAGGTCGTAGTGCCGCTGCGGGAGCGTGACCGCGACCTGGCGGGCGGAGCGCCGGTAGAGCTTGGTGGGCCGGCCGGCGCCCGGGCCCCGTCGCCCCGACAGTCGGCGGAACTCCGTGTCGAGCAGCCCCTCCTCGACGAGCTTGTCGAGATGGAACTTGGCGGTGTGCCGGGGCAGCCCGACACCCTCCGCGGCGCCGTCGCGGCTCACGGGCTCCGGCTGCGCCGCCACGTAGAGGTACAGCGCCCGGCGGGCCGGTTCGGCGAGCGCGCTGACGCCGCTGACCTGCGACACGAAGTCGTCCACCCGACACCACCTTCTAACGGACACAGTCATTGACTCAACAGGGCCCCGGTTCTAACGTCCACGATAGCGTCCTTTAGATCCGGGAGGGGTCATGGCCACTCAACACTCCCAGTCCACCTCGCCGACGTTCGTGATCGTGGGCGCCGGACTGGCCGGCGCGACCGCGGCCGAGGCGCTCCGTAGCGGGGGATTCGACGGTCGGATCGTGCTCGTCGGCGCCGAAGCGCACCGGCCCTACGAACGGCCGCCGCTGTCGAAGGGCTACCTGCAGGGCCGCAGCGACCGCGGTTCCCTCGAGGTGCGACCGCTCCGGTGGTACGTCGACAACCGGGTGGAACTGCGTCTCGACACCCTGGTCACCAAGATCCACCGGCACGCGCACGAGCTCGAGACCGCCACCGGCGCCTGGCTGTCCTACGACAAGCTGCTGCTCACGACCGGCGCCCGACCCCGCCGGCTCCCGGTGCCCGGGTCCCGGCTCCGCGGGGTCCACTACCTGCGCACGGTCGACGACAGCGAACACCTGCGCGCCACCCTCACCCCGGGGACCCGGGTCGTCGTCATCGGGGGCGGCTGGATCGGACTGGAGGCCGCCGCGGCCGCCCGGGCCGGCGGCGCCGAGGTCACCGTGCTCGAACACGCGGCCCGGCCCCTGCAGTCGGTCCTCGGGCCGGAGCTGGCCGGCGTCTTCGCCGACCTGCACACCGAACACGGTGTCGAGCTGCGGTGCGAGGTCACCGTCACCGCGATCCGTCCGGCCGAGGGCAGCCCGGACCGGGTCGGCGGGGTCGTCCTCGCCGACGGGACGCAGGTCGAGGCCGACGTCGTCGTGGTCGGGATCGGTGTCGAGCCGAACGTGGAGCTCGCCGCATCCTGCGGGCTCGACGTCGACGACGGGATCGTGGTCGACCGCCACCTGGTCTCCTCCGACCCCGACATCCTCGCCGCCGGTGATGTCGCCAACGCCTCCCATCCGCTGCTGGGGCGACCGATCCGGGTCGAGCACTGGGCGAACGCGCTCCACCAGCCGGTCGTCGCCGCCCGGACGATGCTCGGCGAGGACGCCACCTACGACCGGCTGCCGTACTTCTTCACCGACCAGTACGAGCTCGGCATGGAGTACACCGGATGGGTCGACCCGCAGCGAGAGCACCAGGTCGTCGTCCGGGGCGATCTCGCGGAGCGCAAGTTCGTCGCCTTCTGGGTTCACCGGGACCGGCTCGCCGCGGCGATGAACGTCAACGTCTGGGACGTCGCCGAGACGCTCGCGGGCCTGATCCGGGACGACTCGCGGGTGGACCCCCGGGCGCTCGCCGATCCTGCGGTACCCCTCGACCAGCTCATCCGGAGCCGAGCCGACGGCTGATCCGTCCGGTGGAGCGCAGGCCACGCACCACATCCGTGCGGACGATCCGTGCCGCCGGCGCCGCGCGTGGGTGGCCGGCTCTAGCCTCGACCGCGTGAGCATCGCCGTTCCCACCGACGACCTGGCCGCGACCGTCACCCGCTTCGGCTTCGCCTACCTGGTGACCCTCGGGGACGACGGCAGGCCCCACGTCACCGCCGTGTCTCCGGCGGTGACCGGCCACGAGCTCGTGGTCGGCGATCTCGGCCGGACGACCCGCGCCAACCTGGCCACGCGGCCCGTCGTCACGCTGGTCTGGCCGCCGAGCACGGCCGACGGCTACTCCCTGATCGTCGACGGGGACTCGACCCTGTCCGGTGACGCCCTCGTCGTCACGCCGAGGCGGGCGGTCCTGCACCGGCCCGCGCCGGCACCTGCCCCGGGGCCCGGGTGCGGTGCCGACTGCGTCGAGGTCCCGACGGGCGCCGAAGGTGACTGAGGACGCGTGGGCAGCCCTGACGGACGCGTTCGTCGACGGCGCCTACGCCTCGGTGAAGGGCCGGGTGCGGACCTACGTCCTGCACCGGCAGCTGCTCCGGCACCTCCCGCCCCCGCCGGCCGCCGTCCTCGACGTGGGCGGTGGTGCCGCACACCAGTCCCTGCCGTTGGCCCGCCTCGGCCACGAGGTCACCGTGCTGGACTCGTCGCCGGCGATGCTGGCCCGGGCGCAGCAGCGCATCGAGGCGGAGCCGGAGGCCGTGCGACGGCGAGTACGCCTGCTCGAGGGCCCGGGCGAACAGGCTGACCTCCTGACCGGTGGGCGCCGGTTCGACGCGGTCCTCTGTCACGGCGTGCTCATGTACCTGCAGGATCCGGCGCCGATGGTGGCGGCGCTGTGCCGGTGCGTCGCTCCCGGCGGCGTCCTCTCACTGATGGCCCTCAACGCCCGCACGCTCGCGGTGCGACCGGCGCTCGAGCACCGGTGGTCCGACGCCCTGGCCGCCTTCGACGCCGGCTCGGAACTGGGCGTTCTCGGGACCGAGACCCGCGCCGACACGGTCGACGACCTGTCGGCGCTGCTCCGCGACTGCGGGCTCGCGCCCGAGGCCTGGTACGGCGTCTGGCTGTTCGCCGACTGGATGGACCTCCCCCTCGACACCACGGACGTCGAGGCCGTCGCCGAGGTCGAGCTCCGGGCCGCCGACCGCGACCCGTACCGGCAGCTCAGCCGGGTGTTCCACCTGGTCGGGCGGCGAGCCGCGGCCTAAGCCCGCCGGCCGACCTCGAATTGGCGCGCGCGCCGGTCGGCCAGGACGGGCCCGGCTGCCGCCCACACCGCCGCGCCGCCGTGCGCCGCCGTGCGCCGACGCGCGGGGAGCGTCCGATCAGCAGACGTAGCTGCCGGACTGGGCACGCGTCCGGATCGTGCCCGAGTGGGCCAGCTCGCGCAGGGCACGGCGGAGGACCGCCCGCCCGACCCCGAGCCGGACGGCCAGTTCACGTTCCGCCGGCAGCCGCGACCCGGTGGAACGGGCAGCCACGAGGCCGCGCAGCGCGGTGAGCAGTTCGGAGAGGTCGCCGACCGACGAGGGCGCGGTCACGCTGCCCCCGCCCGGAGGGCGAGGCCGCGGGCGCGACCGGGCGGCTCGACGAGCAGCACCCGGCCGCCCTTCGCGCCGGTGACCACGAGGACGTCGAGTTCCGGGCCGGCGAAACAGAGGTTGGTCGGGAAGGTGGGCTCCGGGAAGCGGATCTCGCCCGCGGGCCGGCCGTCGGGCTCGAAGACGACGATCGCCTCCGCGTCGGGCACGGCGGCGTAGAGGCGGCCGTCGGCGTCGAGGGCGAGCCCGTCCGGACCACCCGCGGGGAGCGCCGCGGGGGCTCCGACGGGGACGAGCCGGTCGCCGGTCCACCGGTGCCGTGTGACGAGGCCGTCGTCGGTGTGCGCGAGATACAGGAGGTCCCCCTCCGGTCCGAACGCGAGCCCGTTGGGGAAGGCGAGGCCGCCGAGGAGGACCGAGGTCGTCCCGGTGACCGGGTCGTGGGCGCAGAGCCGACCTTCCCCGGTGCTGCCGGGCAGGCCGGGGTCGGTGAACCAGACTCGCCCGTCGGGCCCGAGGGCGAGGTCGTTCGGCGCCAGCGCTCCCGGCACGGGGACGTCGGTGACCCGGCCGGTGTCGAGGCGCTGCAGGCCTGCGGGGGTGGGTCGGGGCGATCGGCTGGGACGCAGGGCGGCGCCGTTCTGCGCGACCCAGATCGCGCCGTCCGGACCCTCGGTGAGGCCGTTGGGTCCGCCGCCGACCTCGACCGCGCCGCGGACGCCGCCGTCGAGGTCGATCTCGACGACGAGCCCGCGGGACAGGGCGACCACGAGCAGCCGGCCGTCGGCGGTCCACAACGGCCCTTCGGTGAAGCCGATGCCGGCGGCGAGGGTGTGGATGCTCATGTCACACCCCCGGCCAGGACGTCGCGCAGCGCCCGCTTGCTGACCTTGCCCGTGTCGGTGAGGGGCAGCTGGTCCTGCGTGAGGACCTCGATCCGGCTGGGGACCTTGTACCCGGCCGCCCGGGCCTTGACGTGGGCGACGAGCGCCGCGGCGAGGTCCGGTCCGGGATCGTGTCCGAGGCGGGCGACGACGGCCGCGACCATGGTCTCGTCGCCGTCGGCCGAGGGCACGCCGACGACGTAGGCCTGGTCCACGTCGGGGTGGCTGCAGAGGAGCTCCTCGACCTCGAGGGGCGCGATGTTGATGCCCTTGACCTTGAGCATCTCCTTGCTGCGGCCGACGACGTGCAGCCGCCGGTCCTCGTCGAGGAAGCCGAGGTCGCCGGTGCGGAACCAGCCGCCGGGGCGGAACACGCCGTCGTTGAGCTCGGGCCCGCCGAGGTAGGCGTCGATCACGCAGCCGCGCAGCTCGATCTCGCCGGTCTCACCGGTTCCGAGATCGCGGCCGTCGGGGCCGGTGACACGGATCTCCTGCGTGGGCACGACGGTCCCGGAGGTGTGCAGCCGCACCTCGAGCGGATCGTGGGCGTCGGAGACGGTGGAGTGCCCGTAGCCCTCCGTGAGCCCGTACATGCTGCAGATCTCGGACACCCCGAGCTGCTCGACCACCAGGCGCTTGTCCTCGGCGGTGAAGCCGGTGGTGCCGGTCCGCAGGGCGGAGAGGTCGTGGCGACCGAAGGACGGGGCCGCGAGCAGGGCGCGCGTGGTGGGGGCGAGTCCGTAGTAGACGGTGCAGCGTTCGCGGGCGAGGAACTCCAGCGAGCGGTCGCCGTCGACGCGCTCCTCCAGGCACAGGGTGACGCCGTGGGTGAGGGCGACGGGCAGGGCGTTCGCGCAGCCGTAGCCGAAGAAGAAGGGGGCGGCGATCCAGAGCCGGTCACCGGGGACGAGGTGCTGGCGGCGCCCGATCTCGTAGCCGTTGCGCAGGAGCTTGCCGTGCTCCAACGGCACGGGTTTGGGACGCGCGGTGCTGCCGCTGGTGAACAGCAGCAGGGCCAGGTCGGTCGGTGCGGGCGGGTCGAGGGGCCGGGGCGCGGCCTGCCCTGGCAGCTCGACGTCGGCCGGCCAGACCAGCGCCCCGCGGTAGCCCTCGGCCGGCGAGGGGTCGGTGTCGGCGAAGGACCGCCCGAATCCGGCCGCGGTGAGCTCGCCGAGGACGTCGCGGCCGAAGATCGTGGTGTCGGTGACGACCAGGCGCACCTCGGAGGTGCTCAGGACGTGGTCGAGCTCGGGTGCGCGGTACCAGGTGTTGACCGGGACGACCGTGAGACCGGCGCGGTGCGCCGCGAGCGCGGCGATGATCCAGCGGACGCCGTTCGGCAGCAGGACCCCGATCCGGTCGCCCCGGCTCAGGCCGGCGTCGGCGAGGAACGCCGCGAGGCGGCGGGTGCGGTCGGCGATCTCGGCGTAGGTGACCCGGCCCTCCGGCCCCACGACGGCTTCGGCAGCGGGACGGCGCGCGGCGAGATCGTCGAGGACCTCGGGAACGGTGAGGGCGGCCGGCCCGGTGCCGGACGCCGTGGGCACGGGGGTGCCGGTCGGGGCGCTCATGGCGCTGCTCCTTCGGGGTCGGGGCGGAACACGACGCGCGGCGGCTCACGGTTCGCGTCGATCTCCGCGGTCACGGCCTGCCCGATCCGGATGTCCCGGAGGTCCCCGGTGGGCAGGCCGGTGAGGGTGGTGACGAGTCGGGGACCTTCGGCGAGCTCGACCACGGCGACCGGGTAGGGCGCGGGGTGCTCGGGCAGGTAGGTCTTGTGGAAGACCACGGCGCTCCAGAGGGTGCCGCGGCCGGAGGCGGTGAACCATTCGGCGGCGTCGCGGGCGCCGCAGCGCGGGCAGACCTGCGGGGGCGGGAAGGCGGCCGTCCCGCAGGCCCCGCAGCGCGCCACCCGCAGCAGGCCGGCGCGCAGTCCGTCGAGGTGAGGTCGGACGTCCATCAGGCGTCCCGACCGAACAGCACCGAGGACACGACCGGGGCGGCGCAGGCGTACTGGACCGTGCGAGCCGCCGGCACCTGACGCGGCCCGCACTCGCCGCGGAGCTGGCGCACCGCCTCCACGACGAGGCCCCAACCCTGCAGGTAGCCCTCGGAGAGCTGACCGCCGGAGGTGTTGCAGGGCAGCTCACCGCCCAGGGCGATCCGGCCCCCGGCGATCCACTCCCCCGACTCGCCGGGCTCGCACCAGCCGAGCCCCTCGAGGGTGAACAGCACGTTCGGGCTGAAGTTGTCGTAGACCATGAGCGCGTCGACGTCGTCGCGGCTGCGCCCGCCCGACCGCAGCACCGCCTCCCCGACTTCGGCCAGCGCATCGGCCCAGAAGTCCTCCGGCGGCAGGTCGGACCCGGTCAGCCGGGCGCGTTGGGCGGCGCCGAGCACGTGGACCGGGCTTCGGGGCAGGTCTCGGGCCCGGTCCGGCGTGGTGAGCACGAGCGCGACACCACCGTCGTTGATCTGGCAGTAGTCGAACAGGTGCAGGGGGGCGACGACGTAGCGCGAGGCGAGGTAGTCCTCCGGCGTCAGCGGGTCGCGGCGCAGGGCCTGCGGGTTGAGGGCGGCGTGCGCGCGGAAGGTGGTGGCGACCGTGCCGAGCTGCTCCTCGGAGGTGCCGTACAGGTGGCGGTGGCGCTGCAGCATCAGCGCCGAGAACGCCCCGGGCGAGGTCATCCCGTACGGCGCGGTCAGCGCCGGGGTGGTGCCGTACCCCTCGCCGGCGGCGGTGGAGCCGGAGTTGCCGGCACCGTAGGTGGCGCCACGGGTGCGGCCGTCGTTGCCGTAGACCAGAGCCACCGTGTGGCACAGGCGCTCGCGCAGCGCGGCCGCACCCAGCTGGATCGCCGGGCCGGTCATGCGGCCCTCGGGAGGTAGCGCCGTCGTCCAGCGCGGGTCGAGGCCGTGCTCGGCGGCCAGGGCCTCGTAGCTGTCCACGCGGTGGGTCAGCAGCCCGTCCACGTCGGCGGCGGACAGGCCGGCGTCGTCCAGGGCGTTGCGCAGCGCCTCGCCGGCCAGGTCGTCGGCGGTGCGTCCGAGGGCGCCGAAGTCGGTGGTGCCGATGCCGACCACCACAACGGGAGTGGTCATGTTCCGAACCTCCGTTGTCCGGATCTTTGATATAGGAGACGGCGGCGAGCCGCGTGGGCGACGGGGTGGCCGTCAGTCGGCGAGGATGCCGTCGCGCTTGAGCGCCGCGACGACCTGGTCGCCCTCCTGCTGGACGTGCTCGCGGTTGGCCAGGTCGGCCTCGGCCTCGTTCCCGGCGCGCAGCGCGGCGATGATGCGGGCGTGTCCGCGGTTGGCCTGGGGACTGGCGGCGGCCGGCAGGCTGTAGACCTCGCGCGGCAGGTTGTGCGACAGGTGTCGCAGCACCGAGAGGGTCCGGCGGCTCGCCCCGGTCTTGTTGATCAGGGAGTGGAACTCCCAGTTCAGGTCGTGCAGCAGGTCCGGGTCGTCGCTGGCGCACATCTGCGCGTGCAGCTCCTCGAGCCTGGCCAGGACCGGTTCGGTGATCCGCCGCACCGCGCCGGCGGCGGCGAGCCCCTGGGCCATGCCGTAGAGCCGGTAGTGGTCGATGATGTCCTCGGCGCGGATCGGGACGACGAAGGTGCCGCGGTGCGGCTCGGAGGCGACCAGCCCGTCGGCCTCGAGGGTGATCAGCGCCTCGCGCACCGGCAGCCGGCTCACGCCGAGCTCCTCGGCGATCGCGTCCTGCGGGACGCGCTGCTCGGCCTTCAGCCGTCCGTCGAAGATCATCGAACGGATGTGCTCGGCCACCTCGACGCTCATCGCCCGACGCTGCAGGCGGGGGCGAGCGGCAGCGCGTGCCCGTCCAGCCACGCCGGCTCCCCCCGATCGCCCGTTCAGTCCTGGATAAACTATCACCCGCGCCAGAGGGGTCGACCGCGCGGCGGTCATCGCGCACCCGCCGTGAGTGACACGCCCCAGCGGCGGAAGGCCTCGTCCACCGTTGCGGCCCTCCCGGCCTGCAGCGGGGTGCGGTCGAGGCGCGGCGCCGCGGCCGGCTGCGGCCCGTCCGGCCGCTGCTCGAGGGTCCGGCGAGCGCGGAGATGGGCGTCGAGGGGAGCCTCGGCCAGGGACAGCACCGGGGTGACGCACGCGTCGAGGCTGGCGAAGACCTCGGTCCACTCCGCGCGGGTGCGGGTCGCGAACGCGGCGGCGACGGCCTCCTTCGTCTCGGGCCACCGACCCCGGTCCCACTGATCGGGCAGGGCTTCCGGGTCGAGGCCCAGCCCCTGCAGCAGGCGGGCCCAGAACTGGGGTTCGATGCTGCCGACGGCCATGTACTCGCCGTCCGCGGTGGCGTAGACGTCGTAGAACGGGGCGCCGGTGTCGATGTCGTTGGTGCCCGGCTCGCCCGACCAGCGGCCCTGCGCGGCGCGGCTCCAGATCCCGGTCATGAGGAGGCTCACGCCGTCGACCATGGCCGCGTCGACGACCTGCCCGCGACCGCTGCGGTGCCGCTCGAGCAAGGCGGTGACGATGCCGAAGGCCAGCAGCATTCCGCCACCGCCGTAGTCGCCGACCAGGTTCAACGGCGGGACCGGGGCCTGTCCGCGGCGTGCGATCGACCGAAGCGCCCCCGTCAGCGCCAGGTAGTTGATGTCGTGGCCGGCCTCGCGGGCGCGCGGTCCGTCCTGGCCCCAGCCGGTCATCCGCCCGTAGACCAGGCGGGGGTTGTCCGCCCGGCAGTCGTGGGGGCCGAGCCCGAGCCGTTCCATGACGCCGGGCCGGAACCCCTCGACGAGCACGTCGGCGCGGCGGACCAACGCACGGGCGGTGTCGAGGTCGGCGGGGGCCTTGAGGTCCAGGCCGAGCCAGGGGCGGCCGCGGGTCAGCGCGCCGCCGTCGACCGGGCCGGTGGGCCGGTCGATCCTGATGACGTCGGCGCCGGCGTCGGCGAGCAGCATCGCGGCGAACGGGCCCGGCCCGAGGCCCGCGAACTCGACGACCTTCACCCCGGCCAGGGGCCCGTCGTTCGGCTGCTGCGGGAATTGGGACATGGTGTGTCTCCTCATGCGGCGTACGGGTCGCCGATGCTGCGCCCCCCGCACACGACGAGGACCTGCCCGGTGACGTAGGGGGCCTCGGCGAGGTACGCGACGGCAGCGGCGACGTCGTCGGGGCGCCCGGCGCGACCGACGGGTATGGCGTCGAGCGTGCGGCGGCGGATGTCCGGCGGCAGCCCGTCGGTCATCGGGGTCTCGACGAACCCGGGGGCCACGGCGTTGACGGTGATCCGGGCGGGGCCGAGCTCGAGGGCGAGCGACCTCGTTGCGCCGACCAGCCCGCCCTTGGCCGTGGAGTAGGCGGTGGACCCGAACGTGCCGAGCCAGGCGCGGGAGGCGAGGTTCACGATCGCTCCGCGGCCCCGTTCGGCCATACCGGGTGCCGCGAGGCGGGTCAGGGCCAGCGGTCCCAGCAGGTTGATCTCCAGCAGGCGCCGGAACAGGCCGGGCTCGAGCTTCCCGATCCGCGCGTCGCGCAACACGCCGGCGCAGTTGACCAGCAGGTCCACCCCGCCGAGGTCCGCGCCGAACTCGACGGCCGCGGTCCGGGATCGGGGGTCGGTGACGTCCAGGACGAGCGGGTGCGCCTCGCCCGGCTGCTCCGCCGCGATGCCGATCGCGGCGGCCGACACGGCGTCCAGGTCGAGGTCGGCGACCACGACCGTCGCACCCCGGGCCGCGAGGGTGGCGCAGATCGCCCGGCCGATGCCACCCGCTCCCCCGGTGACCAGGGCGACCCTGCCGGTGAGGGTCGGGGTGCTCACGGGCGCGGTCACGGGCGCGGTCATGGGCGCAGCCTCCCCAGGTCGGAGCCTGCGGTCAGGTAGATCTCCTGCCCGGTGATCCGCTCGCCGCCCGGGCCGAGCAGGGCCGACAGCTGGGCGGACAGCGGCGCCCGAGCGACCCGGTCGGGGTCGTCGCCCGCGTCGGCCTCCACGGCCACGACGTTGACGGTGACGCTGTCGCGGGCGAGCTCGAGGGACAAGGTGCGGGCCATGGACAGCACGCCGTTGGTCACCGCGGAGGCCGCGGCGCCCCCGTTGACCGCCATGAGGGGCGGTGCGGGCAGGACGAACACCAGGCGGCCCCCGGGCCGCAGGTGGCCGAGCTCGCTCCGGACCGCGGCGAGCACCTCCTCGAGCGCGCCACCGACCTCGTCGGCCAGGCGTGCGTCGGTCAGCTCGGCCAGCGGAGCACGACCGGGCACGCGCGCGACGACGCAGACCGCGGGTGCGGCGGCCTCCACGCTCTCGAGGGCCCGCTCGACCAGTGCGGTCGGCTCGCCGCCGCCCACGACGTGCACCGCCCGTACCGGAGTGGACGCCGTCATCGCGCCATCACCACCGTGGTGACCGAGCCGCCGTCCGTGCCGTTGACGGTGCCGCCCTTGCAGTAGGCCAGAGCGGTGCGGGCGCCCTCGACCTGCCGCCCGCCCGCGGTTCCCCGCAGCTGCCACGTCAGCTCGCACACCTGCGCGGCCCCGGTGGCGCCGACGGGGTGGCCGCGCGAGAGCAGGCCGCCGGAGGGGTTGACCGGCAGCCGCCCGCCGAGGGCGGTGTGCCCGTCGGCCGCCCACGCGGCGCCCTGTCCGTGCGGGACCAGCCCGAGGCCCTCCATGCGCACGATCTCGGCGATGGTGAAGCAGTCGTGCATCTCGACGAGGTCGATCTCGTCCGGGCCGATCCCCGAGAGCTTCCACGCCTCCTCGCCGGCCCGACGGGAGACGTCCTCGGCGTTGAGATCACCGAGCCCGGTCTGCACGGCGCCGCTGACCAGCCCGACGCCCAGCACACGGGGAACCGGACCGGAGAGCCCCAGCCGGCGCAGACCCGCAGGGCTGCACAGCACCACTGCCGCGGCGCCGTCCGAGATCGGGCTGCAGTCCAGCAGACCCAGTGGCTCGGCGATCTGCCGCGCCCCGAGGACCTGCTCCAGCGCGATCGGCTTCTGGTACTGCGCGAACGGGTTGTGCACCGAGTGCGCGTGGTTCTTCACCGCCACCGCGGCGATCTGCTCCCGCGTGGCGCCGTGGTCGGCCATGTAGCGGCGGGCGCTCATCGCGTGCCCCGCGGCCATGACGTAGCCGACCGCGGCGTCGAGATCACCCGGGTCCGGGCGGACGCCGCCGGAGATCCGGTCGGTCATCTTCTCCACGCCGATCACCAGGACGACGTCGTGCAGCCCGGCGGCCAGGGCGACCCAGGCCTCGCGGACCGCGGTGGCGCCGCTGGCGCAGTAGTTCTCGTGGTTGGACACCGGCCTGCCGTCCAGCCCGAGCTGGGCGGCGACCCGCTGCCCGGCCACCGGTCCGCCGAACACGTGGCCGACGGAGAGCGCGTCGACCTGTCCGAGGTCGGCTCCGGCGTCGGCCAGGGCGGCGCGGGCCGCCCCGACGGCCAGACGCTCGAGCGTGACGTCGGCCGGGTACTTGCCGAACCGGACCATCCCGGCGCCGGCGACATGGGCGGGCGCGAGGTTCATGCGGTCGCCCCCGTCGTGCTGGCGCGGAACCGGAAGCCCAGCAGCTCGGCGCCGTCGTCGCCGGTGGCGAACGGGGTGAGCTCCAGCTCGACCGGCAGCCCGAGCTCGACCGCCTCCGGCTCCACGCCCACCACGGTGGACATCAGCCGGACCTGATCGGCCGGGACGTCGACCCAGGCCAGGATGTAGGGCACCGCCACCCCGGGCGGTGCCTGCCGGACGACGGTGAACGAGTGGATCCGCCCGCGGGTGTCGAGCGCGGTCCGCTCCAGTCCGTCCACCGCCCGGCAGGCCGGACAGAACTGACGGGGCGGGAAGGTCGTGGTGGCACACGCGCCACAACGGGATCCGAGCAGACGCGGCGGCTTCAGCGAGACCAGGCCCTCGCGGAAGGGCCGGGCCCCCGCAGGAGCCGGGGCATCCGTGGTGTTCGTGGTGTTCGTGGTGTTCGTGGTGTGCGTGGTGTGCGTGGGGGGCATCGACGCCTCCAGGGACGTTCGGCGGGAGCAGTGGGCTCCCGCCTCTGCTCCGAGATTAGATCCTTGATACAATCCTTGCAAGGTGGGATGGTGCTTGTTGCACCCGCCAGCGCGTGCCCGTACGCGGGCGCCGCCGAGAAAATCCCAGCTCAGAGTGGAACATGTGGGCCGATGGTTGTGCTCACCGCCACCGTGTGCGAATGTATCAATTATCGAGAAGGAGTCACTGATGACCCTGAGCGTCGACACCCGCACCCTCTCCCCCGCCGTGGCCTCGAGGCTGGACCTGCCGCCCCACGTGTTCGTGGACGGGCAGGCCCTACCGGCCCTGAGCGGACGGACCCTCCCCGTACTCGACCCGGCCGACGGCCACCGGATCGGCACCGCCGCCTGCGGCGACGCGGCGGACGTCGACCGCGCGGTCCAGGCCGCGCGGCGGGCGTTCGACCCGGCGTCGGAGTGGCGGACCATGACGCCGATCGAGCGCGGCAAGGTCCTGCACCGCATCGGCGACGCCATCCTGGAGCACGCGGACGAGTTCGCCGAGCTCGAGGTGCTCGACGCCGGCAAGGTCCGCGGTGCCGCCCGCGGCATCGACGTCGACTTCGCCGCCCGCTGCTTCCACTACTTCGCCGGCTGGCCCACCAAGATCGTCGGTTCGACGGTGCCGACCTCGCACCCGGGCATCCACATCGCCACCGAGAAGGACCCCGTCGGCGTGGTCGGTGCCATCACGGCCTGGAACTTCCCGCTGCTGCTGTGCGGCTGGAAGCTCGCGCCCGCCCTGGCCGCGGGCTGCACCGTCGTGCTGAAGCCGTCGGAGGAGACCCCGCACTCCGCGCTGTGGCTGGCGGAGCTGGCCGTCGAGGCGGGCCTGCCCGCGGGCGTCCTCAACGTCGTGCCGGGCCGCGGGCAGGAGGCGGGCCGGGCCCTGGTCGACCACCCCGGCGTCGACAAGATCACCTTCACCGGCTCGACCGCGGTGGGCAAGGAGATCGCCCGCCGCGCGGCCGACCAAGTCACGCGGGTGACGCTGGAGCTCGGCGGCAAGAGCGCGAACATCATCTTCGCCGACGCCGACCTCGACGCGGCCGTGGAGGGCTCGGCCGGGGGCATCTTCTGGCACTCCGGCCAGACCTGCAGCGCCCCCTCGCGGCTCTACGTCCACCGCTCCGTGCACGACCAGGTCGTGGAGCGGCTGCACGCGATCGCCGACCGCCTGCGGCCGGGACACGGCCTGAACGAGGGCACCGAGCTCGGCCCCCTGGTCAACGCCGCGCAGCAGACGAAGGTCGCGCGGCACGTGACCCTGGCCGGCGAGCAGGGCGCGACCGTCCACGTCGGGCCGGACGTGCCCGCGGACGGGTTCTTCCACC
The DNA here is from genome assembly GCF_042658055.1 of Pseudonocardia lutea. NCBI lineage: Bacteria > Bacillati > Actinomycetota > Actinomycetes > Pseudonocardiales > Pseudonocardiaceae > Pseudonocardia > Pseudonocardia lutea. Next base: position 17,920 of record NZ_JBHSQK010000089.1, on the reverse strand, counting down.
CGGCCACCATCATCTCCGACGCCCGCGACGACATGGCCTGCGCCACCGAGGAGATCTTCGGCCCGGTCCTGACCGTGCTGCCGTTCGACGACACCGACGAGGTGCTGCGCCGCGCCGACGACAGCGAGTACGGCCTCGCCGCGGGCGTCTGGACACGGGACGTGAACCTCGCGCACCGCGCCACCAAGGCCTTGCGGGCCGGGACGGTCTACGTCAACGGCTGGGGCCTCACCGACCCGGCGGCCCCGTTCGGCGGCTACCGACAGTCCGGCTACGGGCGCGACCTGGGACCCGACAGCCTCGAGGGCTACCTCGAGACGAAGTCCGTCTGGACCTTCCACGGCTGACCAGAGCCGATCACCCTGCACAAGGAGACACCCGTGAAGACACGCGCCGCCGTCCTGACCGGCTACCACACCCCGTTCGACGTCCGCGAGATCGAGCTCGACGCGCCGCAGGCGGGCGAGGTCCTGCTGAAGATGACCGCGGCGGGGCTCTGCCATTCCGACCTGCACATGGTCGACGGCGACAACGTCGTCCGCTTCCCGATCGTCGGCGGCCACGAGGCCGCGGGCGTCGTCGAGCAGGTCGGCCCCGGCGTGACCAAGGTGCAGCCGGGCGACCACGTGGTGTGCAGCTTCATCCCCTCCTGCGGGATCTGCCGCTACTGCTCCACCGGCCGCCAGAACCTGTGCAACCAGGGCGCCACCATCCTCGAGGGCTCCATGCCCGACGGCACCTTCCGCATGCACGACCCCGAGCTCGGCGACATCGGAGCCTTCTGCATGCTCGGCGCCTTCTCCGAGTACGCCACCGTCTCCGAGCTGTCCTGCGTCAAGGTCGACGACTGGCTCCCGCTGGACAAGGCCGTCCTCGTCGGCTGCGGGGTCCCCACCGGCTGGGGCAGCGCGGTCAACGCCGGCGGGGTGAAGCCCGGCGACACCGTGGTGGTCTACGGCCTCGGCGGGGTCGGCATGAACGCCGTCCAGGGCGCCGCGCACGCCGGCGCGAAGTACGTGATCTGCGTCGACCCGGTCGCGTTCAAGCGCGAGGCCGCTCAGGAGTTCGGCGCCACCCACGTCTTCGCCACCGCGGCCGAGGCCGCCGAGGCGGTCAGGGAGCTCACCTGGGGCGAGGGCGCGGACCAGGCCATCTGCGTCGTCGGGGTGATGACCGAGGAGGTCATCACGGACGCGTTCGCCGTCATCGGCAAGGGCAGCACCGTCGTCGTCACCGGCGTCGCCAACCCCGCCAACCTCACCGTGCACGTCTCGGGCTCGGACATGGTCTTCAACCAGAAGACGATCAAGGGCACGCTCTTCGGCTCGTCGAACCCGCAGTACGACATCGTCCGGATGCTGCGCCTCTACGACGCCGGGCAGCTCAAGCTCGACGAGCTGATCACCCGCCGCTACACCCTCGACGAGATCAACGACGGCTACCAGGACCTGCGCGACGGGAAGATCATCCGCGGCATCATCGACTACTCGAAGTGAGGACGAGCCCGTGACCGACACGAACCTCCGCCTCGACCGGCTCGAGAGCACCCTCGCGGTCCACCGCCTGATCGCCGAGTACGCCCACGCCTTCGACAGCCAGGACGTGGACCTGTTGCGCTCGATCTGGCACGACGGCGCCGAGCTGCGCCTCGGCGAGCCCTTCGGCGACTTCGCCGGCGTCGACGGGATCGTGGAGGCCGCGCACCTGCTCTGGTCCCAGAGCCCGCGCATGCACCACTGGATGAGCAACGTCGTGGTCGACCTGGGTACCGACGGGGACACAGCGACCGCGGTCTCGGCGCTCGACTGCCTGGTCACCAACGTCGAGCTCGGACCGACCCAGGTGGGAGGCGTCTACCGCGACCGGTTCGAACGCCGCGACGGCCGATGGGGCCTGACCGAGCGTGTCTTCGACCTGCACTACTTCACCCCGATCCCGAACTGGACGCCGGCTCACGGCAGCGAGACGGCACCCCTCGTGGTCCCCAGCCGGTAGCCGACCCCTCTCCGTCCACCGGCACCGCCCACCGCCCACCACACCTCCGGAGCCTCACCATGAGTTCCGCCATGCCGCGCAGGGTCGTGACCGCGACGCTGATCGGGAACTTCACCGAATGGTTCGACTTCGCCGTCTACGGGGCGGTCGCCGTCACCCTCGGCCGGGTCTTCTTCCCCGCCACCGACTCCGTCGTCTCGCTGCTCGCCTCCCTGGCGGTGTTCGGCGTCGCCTACGTGTTCCGCCCGCTCGGCGGCGCGGTGCTCGGCTCGGTCGGCGACCGGTACGGCCGCCGGGTCGCGCTGTCCGCCGCCGTCCTCGGCATCAGCGTGGCGACCACCCTCATCGCCGTCCTCCCGTCCTACGCCACGATCGGGTTCTGGGCGCCCCTGCTGCTCGTCCTGCTCCGCTGTGTGCAGGGCCTGTCCGCGGGCGGCGAGTGGACGGGCGCCTCGGCCTTCCTCGCGGAGTACGCCCCGCCCGGCCGACGCGGCGCGCGCGCTGCGCTGATCTCCGCCTCCGGCGGCCTGGCGATCGTGGCCGGCACGGTGCTCGTGCTGCTCCTGGAGTCGACGCTCGATCCGGCACAGATGCAGTCCTGGGGCTGGCGGCTGCCCTTCCTGCTGGCTGCTCCGCTCGGCCTCACCGGGCTCTACCTGCGGCTGCGGCTCGAGGAGACCCCCGTCTACCAGCAGCTGCAGGCCCAGGACGGCGTCTCCGGCAGCCCGTTGCGCGACACCCTGCGCACCGAGCGGCGGACCCTGCTCATCGCCTTCGCCTGCGCGGCGGTCACCGGCGTCGGCTTCTACTACCTCGCGACCTACTTCGCCAACGCGATGTCGGTCGGGGGCTCCCGGCGAACCGCACTGCTCGTCAGCTCCGCGGCGCTGCTGGTCTACGTCGTGCTGTGCCCGCTCGCGGGGCGGCTGTCGGACCGGATCGGCCGCAGGCCGGTCTACGTCGGCGCCGCGCTCGCGCACGCCGTGCTCGCGGTGCCGGTGCTGCTGCTCGTCGGATCGGGTTCACCCTGGGCGGCGTTCCTCGGCATGTGCCTGTTCGCCGTCCCGCAGGCCGGGCTGAACGTGATGTCGTCCATCGTGCTGGTCGAGCTCTTCCCGGCCCGCACCCGTTCCAGCGGGGCCGCGGTCGCGTTCAGCCTCGGGGCCGGCCCCATCGCCGGCACCGCCCCCCTGGTCGCCGCGGCGCTCGCCGCGAGCACGGGCAGCCCGCTCGCCCCGGCCCTCTACCTGGCCGCGATCGCACTCGCCATCGGTCTCGTCCTGGCGAAGGTGCTGCCGGAGACCGCCGGCCGCTCCCTCACCGACGACACCCACCCTGCCCACGCCGCCGGCGGCCCGGCCGCGCACGAGACGAACGCCGACCAGGCGCGGACCAGCCGCATCGCCGGCCCCGCCTGAGACACCTGCATCCCACCCGCACGTCCACCCTCGACCGACGGAGGTCGACATGGTCGACGCCACTCCCCCGCCCACCACCCTGCCCGATCCGCAGATCCTCGCCCGTCTCGAACGCCTCCCGATGGCCCGCCCGCAGTACGGGATCCTGCTCGCGGGCGGCCTCGGGCACCTGTTCCAGGCGCTCGACATCGTGATCATCGGCTTCATGCTGCCGTACCTGAAGGTCGAGTTCGGCCTGTCGAACGGCGAGATCGGCCTGATCGGCGGCGCCGCGCCGATCGGGATGATCGTCGGTGCCGTCCTCGCCGGGCTGTTCGGCGACCGGCTGGGCCGCAAGAGCGTGATGCTCCACGCGCTGCTGCTGTTCTGCGCCGCCTCCGTCTCCCTCGCCTTCGCCGACGGGCTGGCGTTCCTGATCGTCGCGCGGATCGTCGCCGGCCTCGGCGGCGGCGCCGAGGCGGCGATCGTCTCGCCGTACATCTCCGAGTTCGCCACCGGGCGCAACCGCGGCCGCTTCGTCAGCGGCGTCACCCTGTTCTTCTCCCTCGGCAACGTCGTGGCCGCCCTGCTCGGGTCCTTCGTCGTCCCGCTGGACGACGGCTGGCGGATCACCTCGGTGCTCTGCGGGCTCCCGGTCCTCGTCCTGCTCTGGTGGCGGCGTTCGCTGCCGGAGTCACCGCGCTGGCTGCTCAGCCGGGGCCGCACCGCCGAGGCCGACGCCGTGGTCACCCGGCTCGAGGCGAGGGTTCTCGCCGCCACCGGCGCCACGGCGCTTCCGCCGGTGCCCGTCACCGCCGTCGTCCCGGCCGCCCCGCGGGTGTCCACCTCCCCGCTCGAGGTGTGGCGCAACGGGCTCGCCCGGGTCACCACGGCGACCTGGATCTCGTCGTTCGTGTTCCTGTTCGCCTTCTTCGGCTTCTTCACCTGGATGCCGTCGCTGTTCCTCGAGATCGGGGTCGCGCCCGGCATCGCCTCCCTCTACAGCTTCCTGCTGTTCGTCGCCCAACCCATCGGCTATCTCACCGCGCTGGCGGTCAGCGACCGGTTCGAGCGACGCACCCTGCTGGTGACGTTCTTCTCGGTGGCGACCGTCGCCTCCGTCGCCCTCGCCCTGGTCCCCCGCGACAGCGTCGCGCTGCTGTTCCTCGGCATGGCGCTGTCGGTCTGCATCACCTGCATCTCGGGGATCTTCTTCCCCTACTCCTCGGAGGTGTACCCGACAGCCGTGCGCGCCACCGGCGCCGGGCTCGTCTCCACTGCGGGCAACGTCGGCGCCCTCGCCGCGCCCGTCGCGATCGGATTCGCGTTCGGCACCGTCGGCTTCGGCGGCGTCTTCGTCGCGATGGCGGTCCTCCTCGCCGTCGGGGCCCTGGTGATCCGGACACTGGGCCCGCGCGTCACCGGCAAGACCCTGGAACAGGTGTTCGCCGACGAGGCCGGGGAGAGCCCCACCCCGGCGTCGACGGCGACGCCGGGCGTCGGGCAGGAGGCGTCGGCATGACCCCACGGACGACACCGGCGACGATCCTGCCCGGATCGGACGTGGCCGACCTCGGTCAGGGGCCACCGGTCCTCTTCAGCCACGGCACGCTGCTCGACCGCACCATGTTCGCGCCGCAGACCGCGGCGCTGTCCGACCGGTACCGCACCATCGCCTACACCAGTCGCGCCGGCACCAGCCGCTACGGGACCGAGCGCTCGCTCGACGACCTCGTCGACGACTGCCTCGCCGTGGCCGACGCCGCGGGGGTGGAGCGGTTCGTGCTGCTCGGCATGTCGGTCGGCGGGTTCATGGCCGTCGAGCTCGCGCTCCGCCGTCCCGAGCGGATCGCCGGGCTGGTTCTGATGGCCACCCAGGCCGCGGCGTACACCGACGAGGAGCGCACGACCTTCGGCGCCCTGCTCGAGCCTCTGGACGTCGACGGGCCGATCCCGGAATCCGTCGTCGAGGCCTTCACCCCGGTCATCTTCGGGGAGCAGGCACCCACCGATCTGGTGGAGCGCTGGACGGCGAAGTGGCGCGGCCGCCCGGCGCGGTCGTTGTACGGCGAGTACCGCTCGTGGATCGACAAGCCGGACCGCCTGCCGGACCTGGCCGGCATCAGCGTCCCGACGCTGGTCCTCCACGGCGAGGGCGACAACGGGATCGCCGTCGAACACGCCCACGCGATGCACGAGCGGCTGCCGAACTCGACTTTCGTGCCGATCCCCGACGCAGGCCACCTCGTCACCGAGGAACGACCCGAGGCGGTCACCGCGGCGCTCGCGAGCTGGCTCGACACCCTGACACCCTGGGAGGAACGACCATGACCACCGAGACCACCACCCTCGGGGCCGCCCGGGCGACCGACCTCACCGGCGAGGTCGCCGTCGTCACCGGAGGAAGCCGTGGCATCGGCGCCGCCGTCGTCGCCGCGCTGGCCGGAGCCGGCGCCTCCGTGGTGATCGCCGGCGGCTCCGAGAAGCACGGGCGCGCACTGGCCGACGAGCTCGGCGGCGCGCATTGCTACCTACCCCACGACGTGAGCTCCGAGCAGTCGTGGACCGGGCTCCTGAACCGGGTCCGGGAGGAGCTCGGCGAGATCACCCTGCTCGTCAACAACGCCGGCATCCTCGACCCCGGCCCCGACATCAGCGAGACCAGCGTCGAGAACTTCGAGAAGCACTACCGCGTCAACCAGCTCGGAGTGTTCCTCGGGATGCGGGCGGTCGCCGGAGGGATGAAGCGGGCCGGCACCGGCTCGATCGTCAACGTCTCGTCGATCGGCGGGCACCGCGGCTACGCCAACCAGATCGGCTACTCCACCACCAAGTGGGCGGTGCGCGGTATGACCAAGTGCGCCGCCGTCGAGCTGGGCCCGCACGGCGTCCGGGTCAACTCCGTCGCCCCGGGCTTCATCAGCACGACGATGATCGACGTCATGCCCGGCGAGCAGATCGACGCCGTGACCGCGGCGACCCCGCTCGGCCGCCGCGGCACGGCCGAGGAGATCGCGCGCGCCGTGCTGTTCCTCGCCTCCAAGGACTGCCCCTTCATGACGGGCGCCGAACTCGTCGTCGACGGCGGTCTCGCGCTGTAGCGGTCTCGTGCCCGGCGGGTCGTGGGAGCGCCCGAGCGGCGTTGACCTACGGGGGCCCTCGCCATACGCTTCGGTATAAACCGACGGGTCGAAGTCGGGGGGCGACGACGCGGCGGGAGGGCCGATGGCCGAGATCGGCCTGCGGGGCAGCGCCGTCCGCGATCCCGAACAGCGCGAGGCGCAGCGCAGGCGGATCCTCGCGGCCGCGGCGGAGGTGTTCGCCCGCAAGGGTTACGAGGCCGCGACGATGGAGGACATCGCCGCGCAGATGGGCGTGAGCAAGGGCGTCCTCTACTACCAGTTCCGCAGCAAGCAGGAGCTGGTCGTGGAGACCCGCCGGGCCACCTCGGGCGCGGCGGTCGACCGGCTCACCGAGATCGTGCAGCGACCCGGGAGCGCGCGCGTGCGCATCGAGGCCGCCCTGCGGGACCTCGCGGCGGCGGCGTTCGATCCGCTCGCCAAGCACGTGATCCTCCTGCCGGTGCTGCACGGCCTGGACCAGCGGTACCTCGACGAGGTCCGGACCATCGAGCGCCGCTACGAGCGGCTGCTCGAGACGCTGCTGCGCGAGGGTGTGGCCGAGGGAAGCCTCGTGGTCGACGACGTGAAGCTGACCGCGTTCACCCTGATCAGGGCCTGTTTCGGCCCGGCGGTCTGGTATCGGCCGGACGGCGGGCTCGACGAGTTCCAGATCGTCGACCGCCTCGTCGCGCACCTGTTGCGCAGCATCACCGCATGACTGGAGGTCCCGTGACCCTGCTCGTCGCCAACCGGGGCGAGATCGCCGTCCGCCTCGTCCGGGCCACCCGCGAGCTGGGCCTGCGAACGGTCGCCGTGTTCGCGACCGAGGACGCCGACGCCCCGCACGTCACCCTGGCGGACGAGGCGCACGAGCTGCCCGGCTCGGGCGTGGCCGCCTACCTGGACCACGACGCGCTCCTCGAGGTGGCCATCCGTGCGGGAGCCCGGTTCGTGCACCCCGGCTACGGCTTCCTCAGCGAGAACGCCGCCTTCGCCCGGCGGTGCGCGGACAACGGCCTGACGTTCGTCGGCCCACGGCCCGAGCTGCTGGACCTGTTCGGCGACAAGGTCCGCGCCCGTGCGACGGCCCAGGAGGCCGGCGTCCCGATCCTGCCCGGCACCCTCGGGCCCACCTCGCTCGACGAGGCCGCGGCCTTTCTCGCCGAGCACGGCGCCGTGATGCTCAAGGCGCTCGCCGGTGGGGGTGGCCGCGGGATGCGGGCCGTGACCGGCGTCGACGACCTCGCCGACGCCTACGCCCGCTGCCGCTCCGAGGCCGAGCAGGCGTTCGGGTCCGGGGAGCTGTACGTCGAGAAGCTGGTCGGGGCGGCGCGGCACATCGAGGTGCAGATCGTCGGGGACGGCACGCAGGTCCGGCACCTCGGGGAGCGGGACTGCTCGATCCAGCGCCGCCATCAGAAGCTGATCGAGATCGCCCCCGCGCCGTTCCTGGACGACGCCGTCCGGCAGCGGCTCCTCGACGCGGCCGTGGCGATCGGCGAGCACGTCGGCTACGAGAGCCTGGGCACCGTCGAGTTCCTCGTGCACGGCGACGACGTGTGGTTCCTCGAGCTCAACCCGAGGCTCCAGGTCGAGCACACCGTGACCGAGGAGGTCACCGGCGTCGACCTCGTCGAGACCCAGATCCGGCTCGCGCAGGGTGCGCCCCTGGACGTCGACGGACATCCGCGGGGGTTCGCGATCCAGGCCCGGGTCAACACCGAGGAGCTCGACGAGGACGGCACGCCGCGCCCCCGGGCGGGCCTGCTCACCGCCTTCGACCCGCCCGCCGGCCCGCACGTGCGGGTGGACACCTACGGCTACGCCGGCCTGCGGACCAGTCCGCGGTTCGACTCGTTGCTGGCCAAGGTGATCGCCCGGGGCGCCTCGTTCGCGGACGCGGCCCGGCGCGTGGACGCCGCGCTGGCCGAGTTCCGGATCGAGGGGCTCACCACGACGATCCCGTTCCTCCGCGCGGTACTGACCCATCCGGACTTCACCGCCGGCCCGTCGGACACCGGGTTCGTGACCGCGCACCTCGCCGAGCTGCGAAACACCGACCTGCCGGTCCGCTTCCCCACCGTCGCGGAGGCGGCACCGAGGGCCGCGGTCGTGCCCGCCGACGGGATCACGGCGCCGATGGACGGGGTCGTCGTCGAGTACGCGGTGCAGCCCGGTGCGCGGGTGCGCCGCGGCGAGCCCCTGCTGGTGCTCGAGGCGATGAAGATGGAGTTCACGGTCCGCGCCGAGACCGCGGGCGCCGTCGGGCCGCTGCTGGCCGAGGTCGGGGCGGTCGTCGAGGAAGGCGCGCCGCTGCTCGTGCTGGAGCCCTCGACGTCGGACGACGGCGAGGTCACCGCGGACCTCCCCGCGGTCGACGAGGGCTGGGAGCGCGAGGCCGAGGAGGTCCACACCCGCCGCGCCCTCGGCCGCGAGATGGGCGGCCCGGCGAAGGTCGCACGGCAGCACGAGACGGGTCGACTGACCGTGCGCGAGCGCATCGACGCGCTGGTGGACAAGGGTTCCTTCTCCGAGATCGCCCCGCTCACCGGCTTCGCCACGTACTCCGAGGACAACGAGCTGATCTCGCTGCTGCCGGTCAACTTCGTGTCCGGCACGGCCCGGATCGACGGGCGCCGCGCCGTCGTCGGGGCGGACGACTTCACCATCCGCGGCAGCTCCGGAGACGCCGCGATCTGGCAGAAGCAGGTCTTCACCGAGGAGTACGCAGGCGCGATGCGGCTGCCGATCGTCCGGCTGCTCGACGGGGCGAGCGGCGGCGGGAGCGTCGTCACCGCGCAGCGCAACGGCTACCACTACCTGCCCGTCAACCCCGGGTGGGACGCCGTCGTCGAGAACCTCTCGCTGGTCCCGGTCGTGTCCGCGTGCCTCGGCCCCACCGTCGGGCTCGGCGCCGCGCGGCTGGCCATGTCCCACCTCGCGCTGATGGTCGAGGGCATCGGGCAGGTCTTCACCGCCGGGCCGCCGGTGGTGAAGGGCAGCTCCGGCGAGGACCTCACCAAGGAGCAGCTGGGCGGCGCGGAGGTGCACCGCCGCAACGGGCTGATCGAGCGGTTCGTCCGCAGCGAGGCGGAGGCCTTCGGCGTGATCCGCGGCTTCCTCTCCTATCTGCCGCAGAGCGTGTTCGAGGTGCCCCCGGTCGTGCCCGGCGAGGACTCGCCGGACCGCGCGGAGGAGAGCCTGGTGCGGGCAGTGCCCCGCAACCCCCGCGAGCCCTACGACGTGGACGCCCTGCTCGAGGCCGTCTTCGACCAGGGCACGGTCTTCCGCTACGCCGAGTACGGCGGCGCGACGGTCACCGCGCTCGCCCGGCTCGACGGCCACCCGGTCGGCGTGATCGCCACCGATCCGACCCGCGGCGTGACGATCTCCGCGGAGGGCGCGCAGGCGATCACCCGGCTCGTCGACCTCTGCGAGACGTTCCACCTCCCGCTGGTCAGCCTCACCGACCAGGGCGGGGCCTCGATCGGCTCGGGCGCGGAACGCAAGGCCACCATCCGCTTCGGGGTGCGGGCGATCGCCGCCGTCTACCAGGCGAGGGTGCCGCAGGCCGAGATCATCGTGCGGCGGGTGTTCGGCGTCGGCGGGGCGGGGATCGTCAACCGGCACCGGCCGAACCGGACGTGGGCCTGGCCGTCCGCCACCTGGGGCTCGCTGCCCGCGAAGGGCGGCGTCGAGGCGGCCTTCCGCGCGCAGCTGGAGGACGCCCCGGACCGGGCGGCGGAGATCGCCCGGATCGAGCGCGAGCTGGAGGCGCTGGCCTCGCCCTTCCGGACCGTCGAGCGGTTCGGCGTGCAGGACCTGATCGACCCCCGCGAGAGCCGGGCCGTGCTGTGCGAGTGGGTGCGCGACGCCTACCGCCTGCTGCCCGAGCAGCTCGGCCGCCCCGCCTTCGGCACGCGCCCCTGAGGAGATCCCGCATGGCAGCGACATCGGAGCACGAGCTCACCGCCCGGCTGCGGGCCGAGGACGAGCTGATCACCGACCGGCTCCGGCACTGGGCCCGGACCACCGGAGATCGCACCTTCCTCTACTACGGCGAGGACGACGTCTCGTTCACCTACGCCGAGTTCGACCGCCGGACGGACGCGATCGCCGGCAACCTCGCCGGCTCGGGCGTGGCCAGGGGCGATCGGGTGTCGGTCTTCAGCCTCAACCCGATGATCACCGCGCTGATGATGGTCGGCTGCTGGAAGGCCGGCGCGGTGTACGCGCCGGTCAACTTCTCCTACACCGGGCGGCTGCTGTCCTACCAGCTGAACGACACCAGGCCGGTGTTGATCCTGACCGATCCGGCGCTGCTCCCGGCGCTCAACGCCGTCGCGGACGTGCTCGAGCAGCCGCCGGCCGTCGCCGTCTACGCCCCGCCGCCGACGGCGCACGACCACGCGCCCGCCCCCGACCTGCACCCGGCCTTCCGGCCCGTGAGCTGGGGTGATCTCGTGGCCGACGCCGCGGCGCCGCAGATCGCCCTCGCCTTCGACGACCCGGCCAACGTCTTCTACACCTCCGGGACCACCGGGCCGTCGAAGGGCGTGCTGCAGCCCTTCCGCTGGATGGCGCAGTACACCTGGGGGCTGCGGATGACGCTGTCCGAGGAGGACGTCGTCTACAACGACCTGCCGATGTACCACGTCGGCGGGGCGCTGGCGAACTTCGGCCGCGCGCTCTGGCAGGGCGCCGAGGTCGCCGTGTGGAACCGGTTCAGCCCCACCCGGTTCTGGGAGCGTGTCGCCTCCCGCGGGGCGACCTCGGCGATCCTGCTGGACGTCATGATCCCCTGGCTGTCCAAGGCACCCGCCACCGCCGACGATCGGCGCAACACGTTGAACAAGGCGTACATGCAGCCGTTGCCGCTGCAGCACGACGAGTTCTCCCGTCGGTTCGGGATCGACCACGTGGCGGCCGGGTTCGGGCAGACCGAGGCCGGTGCGCCGCTGTGTGTGCTGATCGAGGAGACCGCGGAGGGCGAGGGCACTCCGCCCGACCTGTACCGCGGCCACTCCCACGAGGAGATGGCGGCGGTGGCGTTCCGGAAGGGTGTGCCGGTGCTGCAGGCCGGGCAGGCGACCCGGAAGGGGCTGATGGGGCGGCCGAGCCCGTTCTTCGACGTCACGGTCCGCAACGAGCGGGACGAGGAGTGCGCGCCGGAGGAGCCGGGCCACCTCGCCGTCCGGCCCAAGGTGCCGGGGCTGCTGCTGGAGTCCTACCTGAACAAGCCGGAGGCCACGGTCGCCGCGACCCGCAACCTCTGGTTCCACACCGGCGACGCCGCGCTCCTGGGCGAGGACGGGCTGTTCTACTTCGTCGACCGCCTCGGCGACCGGATCCGGGTGCGCGGCGAGAACCTGTCGTCGTTCCAGGTCGAGGACATGCTCAACCAGCACCCGGTGATCCAGATGAGCGCCGCGTTCCCCATCCCGAGCGGCGAGGGGGACGAGGACGACATCGTGGCCTTCGTCGTGCCCACGGACGGCGCCGTGCTCACCGCCGACGAGGTGGAGGCCTTCGCGGTCGAGACCATGCCGAAGTACATGCGCCCCCGGCACGTCCGGATCGTGGACGACATCCCGCGGACGCCGACGAACAAGGTCGAGAAGTACCGGCTGCGGCAGCGGATCCTGGCCGAGCTGCAGGAGGCGTAGCCCGGCCGTGGCGCGGAACGTGGCGCGGACAGTGCACGCGTCACGCCCGGGCCGCCCGCAGGTGAGCAGCGGGAGGCCGAACCCGCCTAGAGAGGCAGCCCGGTGTGTCTCGCGAGGGCCTCGACCAGCGCCTCCTGCAGCGCCCGGTCCTCGGTGCGCGGGTCGGGTGACATGCGGCGCTCGTGGTACCAGTAACCGCCGGTCTCGCCGATGTCGGGCTCGGTGGCGAGCCGGACCTGGGTGCGGATCCCGCTCTCCAGGTCCCCGGGAGCGCCCCGCCCACCCATGCGGGTGCGGACCCAGCCCGGGTCGACGATCTGGCACTGGACGTCCGGTAGCGCGCGCGCCACGGCCAGGCCGAGAGCTGTGAGCAGGAACTTGCTGTCCGAGTAGCTCGCGGTTCGCCGTCGCCCCGTCCAGTCCAGGCCCGCGAGGGTCGCCCGTCCGCCGGTGTGCATACCGCTGCTGAGGAACACCGATCGCTGCGGCCGGTCGAGCAGACACGTCAGCAGGTAGGGCGCCACGACGTTGACCGGCAGTACCGGGCCCGTCATCACCCCCGCGTTGTGGATCACCACGTCCATCGGGCCCAGCGCGTTGACCTGCTCGGCCAGCTTCCGGGTCTCGCCGGGGTCCACGAGGTCGCCGACCACAGTGGAGGCGCCGCCGCGGGCCAGGTCGTCGAGCGCGGGCAGCCGGTCGGCGTTGCGCGCGTGGACGACGACCTCGTGACCACGTGCCGACAGGTCCTCGGCCGTGGCGCGGCCGAGCCCGTCCGTCGAGCCGGTGATCAGAACCCGCGCCATCAGGGCGCGCTCACCGCGAGCGAGCCGAGCAGCCGCAGGCGTTCGGCGGACGGCGAGCCGGGCTCGGCGGTGTAGACCATCAGCACGGTGCCCGGCTCCGCGGTCACCGCCAGCTCCTCGTAGGCCAGGACCAGCTCCCCCACCTGCGGATGGTGGAAGCGCTTGGTCCCCGCGCCGTGTGTGCGCACGTCGTGCGCACCCCAGAGCCTGCGGACGGTCTCGCTGCGGGTCGAGAGCTCCCCCACCAGGTCCTGCAGCCCGCGATCGTGCGGGTCCCGCCCCGCGTCCACCCGCATGATCGCCACGCACATCTCGGCGAAGCGCCCCCAGTCCGGGTAGAAGTCCTTCGACACCACGCCCGGATGCTGCACGACACCCTGACCGACGAGGGCATCGCGGTCACTCCCCCACGGCGCTGGCCGACCGGCTCCGGCGGCTGCACTCTGCACCGGGTCCGTTCCGCGAGGTCGTGGAAGCCGGCCCCACGAACGGCGGCGGGGCCTCGCCGATGCAGCAGATGCTCGGCGGCCCCGCCCCCACCTTCGTCTCGCTCACCGACGACATCCTGTTCGGACAGGTCTGGTCCCGGCCCGAGCTCTCCCGCCGCGACCGCAGCCTGACCACGATCACCAGCCTCGTCTCCGCAGGCAACATCGAGCAGCTCGAGGCCCACATCCCGATGGGACTGCAGAACGGGCTGACCGAGGCCGAGATCGTGGAGGCCATCACCCACGTCGCCTTCTACGCCGGCTGGCCGCGCGCAGTGTCGGCCCTGACCCTCGCCAAAGAACTGCTCAGCAAGGACTGACATGCAGCTCACCTGGCTCGAGCACATCACGGACGAGGAGTACGCCCGGCGACCACAGCGACGGGTCCCTCACCTCTCCTGCAGCCGCTGCGAGTCGTGGTCCGCCCCTGCTCGACCACCTGACCGTGGACCCGTGTGCCGCGGCGGCGGATCGACCGTGGGTGCGGGACTGGACGAGCGCTGGGTGACAGGGCCCGGATCCCCGCACTCGGCGCGCAGGAGTAGGACGGAGGGATGAAGTTCGGGATCGCCACCTTCCTCACCGACGAGGGCATCAGGCCCGACGCACTCGGGCGCGCCCTCGAGGAGCGCGGGTTCAGCTCACTGTTCATCGCCGAGCACTCGCACATCCCGGCCAGTCGCGACTCGCCCTATCCCGGAGGCGGCGACCTTCCCCGGAAGTACTACCGCACCCTGGACCCCTTCGTGGCCCTGACCGCGGCCGCCGCCGTGACCTCGCGCCTGGTCCTCGGAACCGGGATCGCCCTGCTCCCCCAACGCGACGTCATCCACACCGCCAAGCAGGTCGCCAGCCTCGACCTCGTCTCGCAGGGCAGGACCGCCTTCGGGGTAGGAGTCGGGTGGAACCGCGAGGAGATGCGCAACCACGGCACGGACCCCGCCACGCGCGGCGCCCTGATGGACGAGCAGCTCCAGGCGCTCAAGGAGATCTGGACCACCGACCAGGCCGAGTTCCACGGCGCGCACGTCGACTTCGACCCGATCTACTCCTGGCCGAAACCCGTCCAGCAGCCCCACCCACCGATCTACCTCGGCGGGGAGAGCCCGGCGGCACTTCGACGCCTCGCCGACCTCGGCGACGCGTGGCTGCCCCGCGCTCACACCCCACCTGAGCGCATCGTGGAGGTTCGGAACTGGCTGGGTGAGCAGGGGCGCCACGACGTGCCCTTCACCGTGTTCGCCGCCGGGACCGACCCCGACTCGCTGCGCGGGTACGCCGACGCCGGAGTCGACGAGATCACCCTCGAACTCGACACCCTTCCTCAGGACGGGACCCTCCGCGCCCTCGACGACCTCGCCGAGGTGGCCTCAGCCCATCAGTGACTGACACGCACGGGTCATCGGTCGGGGCGCAGCGCGGCCCTTGCGCCACGAGCTGCTCGTCCCGCCGGCGAACCCCTCGGCCCGGTCCTCGAGCGGGACCGGGGCGCAGGGTCGGGCGGCGACTGCGGCGACGAGCGCACTCTGTCCCGGAAGGCCTGCACGGTGCTCGGCGGGATCGGCGCCCCGCCCGAGTAGATCTTGGCCAGGGACGCGAGCTTGGCCCTGTGATCAGTACTCCGTGACCCCGGCGTCCGGCGACAGCTCGTGTGCGGTCATGAAGCGGGACTCGTCCGAGGCCAGGAACAGGACGCAGGCCGAGCCGCGGGACATCGCGAACACGGTGGCTCCAGGCCATCGCCGCCTGCAGGCTCTGGTGCCGTTCCGCGCCGCCGCGACCGCGGGTCAACAGCAGGTCGACGCCGTCCGACAGGCGCTCGGCGAGCTCGTGGACGGACAGGACCCGCAGCCGCGCGCAGGCCGGCTCGATCGCCGGCGGCAGGCCGTCGAGCCGCTCGCACACCCGCCGCACCGCGTCGCGGTTGGTGTCGTCGACCGTGAAGCCGGGCAGGACGTCGCGGGCCCGGCTCTCGAACAGGGCGATCGCCGGGGTCCGCTCGCCCGCCGTGGACTGCGGGTTCAGGACGGTGATCCGCTCCCCCGGCAGGTTGAGGACCTCGCGGCTGGTGGTGAGGAAGTGGACCCGCGAGGTGGCGCGCAGGACCTCGTCGACGAACCGCGCCGCCGCCTCCAGCACGTGCTTGCAGTTGTCCATCACGATCAGCATTTGCCGGGTGCGCACGTGCTCCACGAGCGCGTCGACGGCGGACCGGTCGGGCTGGTCGCGGTGCGCGATCCCGAGCCCGTCGGACACGGCCTGCGGCAGCAGCGCCGGATTGCGCAGCGAGGCCAGCTCGACGACCCGGACGCCGTCGGCGAAGGCCCGGCGCAGCTCCACCGCGGCCTGGGTGGCGAGCCGGGTCTTGCCGACCCCGCCGACGCCGATCACGGTGACCAGCCGGTGCCCGCCCGGAGCTTACGGAGCTCTGGATCTCGCTCCACTCGTCGGCGTTCAAACGGGCTCCTCCGGCACTCCGCGACGAGGCTCGGCCGGGACCACGTGCCGATCCACCCCGCGGGGGGTCAACATGTCACGGGCCACCCACGCTGACCCCTCCCTACCCGAGGGCGCGACGAGCAGCACCTCAGGTCGTCGAGCATCATGGGGGTCAGCCCGTGGTCGGCGCCGGCATCGCCGCGATCGTTCGGGCAATCGCCTCTTCACCCTCAGACGGCGCTGTTGGCCTGTTCCAGGGTGCTCAGGGACGTACGCGAATGACGGTCTTGCCCTTGCGCCGCTCGGTCGGGTTGAGGGCGGGGATGGCCTCGTCGAGGGTCGCGACGGTTCCGACGTGCGGGCGAAGGCGCCCGTCTCGCACCCGCTCGACGATCTCCACCAGCTGACCCGGAACGGACTCGACGACGAAGTCGACCGCCAAGGCGTCGACGGGGCGAGCCTCGACAGGTCCGACCACCGACACCAGCGTCCCGCCGGGGCGGACGATGCCCGCCGAGCGCCTTTGGATCTCCCCGCCGATGACATCGAAGACCAGGTCGACCCGGCCGATGTCGTCGAGATCCTCGTGGTCGAGGTCGAGGAACTCGTTCGCGCCGAAGTCGAGCGCCGCCCGGCGGTCCGCCGCCCGACCGGTACCGATGACGTAGGCGCCGAACTCCCGGGCGAGCTGGGTCACCACGGATCCGACCGCGCCGGCGGCGCCGTGTGCCAGGACGCTCTGCCCCGCCTGGAGACGACCGTGCTGGAACAGGCCCTGCCACGCGGTCAGGCCGGAGATCGGCAGGCTCGCAGCCACCGTGAAGTCGACGTTCCCCGGCAGCGGCGCAAGGTTGCGTGCCTCCACCGCCGCGTACTCGGCCAGCGTTCCGTCGCGGTGCCAGTCCGTGATCCCGAACACCCGCTGCCCCAGCGAGAGTCCCGTCGTTCCGTAGCCGAGGGAGGAGACCACGCCGGCGAACTCGTGGCCGATGATCGCCGGGACGCGATCGTGACCGGAGCGATCGGCCCACGTCGAGGGCCACTCCCACTCCGCGGGAACGAAGCCCGACGCGTGGACCTCGACGACGACGTCGTTGATCGCCGGCGTCGGCTCGGGCCGCTCCGCGAGCGTGATCCCGGCCGCTTCCGCGGCCTGATCCATCGCGACGATCGCCTTCATGGGTGCCTCCATATCTCATGGGCGCCGGCTCGGTGCGCCGGCTTTTTGGGCTTGCTAGCCCACTGGCGACAGTGAACACGGCGCAGTTGTGGGCTGTCAAGCCCAATCCGGGTTATCGTGCGGGTCATGGACGCCACTACGCAGGCTCGGGTGCCGCAGAAGCTGACGGACAAGGGGCGGGCGACCCGAGCCCGCATCCTCGAGCACGCCGCGGAGCTGATCTACACCAAGGGCGTCCACGCGACGAACAACGAGCAGCTCCGTCGCGCGGCCGGCGTCAGCGGGTCCCAGCTCAACCACTACTTCCCAACCAAGGAGAGCCTGGTCCTCGCGGTCGTCGAGTGGCAGGCCGAGCGCGTCCTCACGTTCCATCGCAGTGAGCGGTTCACCCACTTCGACAGCCTCGACTCGCTTCGGGACTGGGCAGGCTTCTACATCGCCTACGAACGCTCCTACCAGGAAGGCTGCAGCCTCGGCTCGCTCGCCAGCGAGATCATCAAGACCGACCTCGACGTTCGCACGGAACTCGCGAACGCGTTCGAGCAGTGGAGGGACATCTTCCGTGACGGACTCGAACGGATGCAGCGGCTCGGCCGCATCAGCATCGAGGCCGATCCCACCCGACTGGCCCATCTCCTGCTCTCCGCCTTCCAGGGCGGCATGCTCCTCGCCCAGGTCGCCCGCGACATCGGCCCGCTGAAGGACGCCCTGCAGGCAGCCATCGACCACGTGCAGACCTTCGCGACGGCCCCTGCTGCCGGCGCGCTCGACCATGTCATCGAGGCCCAGCACTAGGAGCTGTTTACGAAGTCGGCGAGCGGGTCTCG
>NZ_JBHSQK010000088.1:0-30824 GCF_042658055.1 Pseudonocardia lutea | reverse complement strand
TCCCGTCCTGGGCGGGGACCGGCAGGGTGATCACCTGCAGGTTGACCTTCTGCATCCGGTCCGCCAGCGGGGCGAGCAGCGCGAGCCCCGGGCCCCGCGTCTGCGGGCGGACCCGGCCGAAGCGGAACACCACCCCCCGCTCGAACTCCTGCACCACGCGGACGCTGGTCACCGCGCCCAGGAGGCACAGCGCTCCCAGCGCGATCAGGATCCACACCACGATCATCGGTCGCCTCCGATCGGGAGATGTTCTGCGGACGGACGGTGTGCAGCGCGCCGGCGGATCGCGCCGGTACGGCGACGGGACAAGGCCGTCATGACGGGGTCGTCCCGGTGAAGAGGTCCGGGTAGCGCCAGGCCAGCCACACCAGGCCGGTCGTCAGCATCGCCGCGAGCGCCCCGTCCGGCGTTCCGAGGAGCAGCAGGAGAACCCCCACGGCCAGGGCGACGGACGACGCGATCCGGTTCCCACGCCGGTGGCGGAACCGTGCCGACATCCGCTGCTGCCCGCGGTCGAACCTTCCGACGAACTCCGGGTCCTCCAGCGACAGGTGCCACTCGAGCTCGTTTAGCGTGCGGTGGTCATGATCGTCGTCGAACACCACGCACCTCCCACTTCACAGGCGCACAGCCGATTTATATCGTGACACGACATATATGGCAAGGCGGGGTCTCGCCGTGGACCGAGGGGTGGCGGCAGCACACTGTGACCGTGCAGCAGGAGGACCGGCCGGCGGCGACGCCCTTGACCAAACAGGACTTCGAGGCCCTGGCGCGGTTCCGGTTCGGGATCCGCCGCTACCTGAGGTTCAGCGAGGAGACGGTGCGCCGCCACGGCATCACCCCTCAGCAGTACCAGCTGCTGCTCGCGCTCAAGGGGTTCCCGGGGCGCGAGTGGGCCACCGTGGGGGAGCTGGCCGAACGCCTGCAGCTTCGCCACCACAGCACCGTCGAGCTGGTGAACCGGGCCCAGGGGCAGAAACTGGTGCAGCGGGCCCACGACCCCGACGACGCCCGCGTGGTGCGGGTCGGCCTGACCGCGGACGGGGAGCGGATCCTCGCCGAGCTGAGCGCGCTGCACCGCAGCGAGCTGGAGCGGATGAGCGCGGTGCTCGCCCTGCCCAGCTGGGAGGCCGCGGACTGACCTACGCGCGCCGCCGCAGGTGGTCGCTCCCCCGGACGCCGCGACCTCGCGGATCCCCCCCGTCAGCCTCTCTCGCCGCGGTAACGGTCGGGGCGCCCCGGGCGAGCCGGGCCCGGACCTCGTGCGACACAACCGGGGAGATGATGCGGAATGGTTCCGGAGGACCGCGCGGCGCCGTCAGGGCGTCCGGACGAGGGCGACCCGGCGACGTCGTCGAACCGGGTACGGACGATCCGGCAGCGGATGGCGGTGCTGAGCGAGCCGTTCCGCGCGTCCTACCTCGAGTGGTTCCGGACGATGCGGACCGGCGACCTCGACGACGTCGACGTGCCGGTGATGCTGGACGCCGCGGTGACCGAGCTGGAGACCCTGCAGGTCGGGCACCGCTCCGGCCGGATCGGCGAGGCCGGGCTCGCGTACGGGCGCGAGCAGATCCGCGGCCTGCTGGAGCAGGTGACCACGCAGGGCTCGGTGTCCGCCGTGACCAAGAACCGGGTCGGCCGGCTGATCATGGACCGCTTCCAGCCCGAGCTGCTGGACCTGCCGGGACGGTACACCCAGGACTGGTTCTCCTACCACGAGGCGCACTGGCTCGACCACTTCGGGCAGCTGGCCGGACGGCCCGGGCTGCAGGCCGTCGAGGTCGGCTCCTACGAGGGCCGCTCGGCGTGCTGGATCGCCAACCACCTGCTCACCGGCGCCGGCAGCCGGCTGATCTGCGTCGACCCGTTCGACCAGTACGAGGGCCAGGAGCGGAACTTCGACCACAACATCCGGGTGGCCGGCTGCGCGGACGCGATCGTCACGCTGCGCGGGCGCTCCCACCAGGTCCTGCCGCTGCTGCCCGAGGACGCCTTCGACTTCGTGTACGTCGACGGGTCGCACCAGATCCTCGACGTGCTCCAGGACGCGGCGATGTCCTGGCGGCTGCTGCGGTCGGACGGCATCCTCGTCTTCGACGACTACGAGCACACCCTCTTCCCCGACTCCTTCGGCATGTCCGCGGGCCCGGCGGTCAGGGCCTTCCTCGCACTGCTCGCGGGGCAGTACGAGCTGTTGTTCGAGGACTGGCAGGTGGCCCTCCGCAAGCGCTGACGGTCCGGGCGGGAGCCGTGGCGGGGTGCTCAGGCCCGCATGCTCCCGGTCGTCAGGTACCGCTCGTGCCAGCCCAGGGCCTCCTCGATGAGGTGCGGCGTGTGCTTGCCCGGCGATCCGCTGAGGGCGCGCTGGTGGTAGTCCTCGAGCAGGGGCCGGTAGTCCGGGTGGGCACACCGGTCGATGATCTGGCGCGCCCGGCGCCGGGGCGCGAGGCCGCGCAGGTCGGCGAGTCCCTGCTCGGTGACGAGGACGTGCACGTCGTGTTCGGTGTGGTCGACGTGCGACACCATCGGCACGATGCTGGAGATCGCGCCGGCCTTGGCGGTCGACGGGGTCAGGAAGAACGAGATGTAGGCGTTGCGGGCGAAGTCGCCCGACCCGCCGATGCCGTTCTGGATCTGGCTGCCCATCAGATGGGTGCTGTTGATGTTGCCGTAGAGGTCGGCCTCGATGATGCCGTTCATGGCAAGGACGCCGAGGCGGCGCACGACCTCCGGATGGTTGCTGATCTCCTGCGGCCGTAGCACGATCCGGTCGCGGTAGGCGCCCGCGTTCGCGTTGATCTCCTCGGCGGCGAGCGGGCTGAGGGAGAAGGCGGTGGCCGAGGCGACGGACA
This sequence comes from Pseudonocardia lutea, assembly GCF_042658055.1. Classification (NCBI taxonomy): domain Bacteria; kingdom Bacillati; phylum Actinomycetota; class Actinomycetes; order Pseudonocardiales; family Pseudonocardiaceae; genus Pseudonocardia; species Pseudonocardia lutea. The sequence goes on along the minus strand of NZ_JBHSQK010000088.1, from coordinate 27,966 downwards.
GCGTCCCGGAGCGCAGCAGCCCGAGCATGCCGTCCTGGATCACCTCGGTGTAGGCGGTGAGGTTCTCGAAGGGGCCCGCGCCGAGCCCGTTCAGCACCGCGTTGGCCACGTTGCCGACCCCGGACTGCAGCGGCAGCAGGGTGGCGGGGAGCCGTCCGTGGGCCACCTCGTGCTCGAGGAACTCCAGCAGGTGCCCCGCGATCCGCTGCGAGGCGTCGTCGGGCTCGGCGAACGCCGTGTTGCGGTCCGGCCGGTCGGTCTCGACGATCGCCGCGATCTTCTCCGGCGGGCACACCAGGTAGGGCGTGCCGATCCGGTCGCCCGGGCGGGTGAGCGGGATGGGGACGCGGTGGGGCGGCAGGGCGGTGCCGTAGTAGATGTCGTGCAGGCCCTCCAGCTCGGTGCTCTGCCAGGAGTTGACCTCGAGGATCACGCGGTCGGCCTGGTCGATCCAGGTCTTGTTGTTGCCCACGGAGGAGGACGGCACCAGCCGTCCGTCCTCGGTGATGCCGCTGATCTCGACGAGGGCCACGTCCAGATGGCCGAGGAAGCCCTCCCACACCAGCTGCGCCACGTGCGACAGGTGCACGTCGATGTACTCCATGAGGCCGGCGTTGATCTTCCGGCGACTCACCGGGTCGGACTGGTAGGGCAGCCGCAGCTCGATGCCGTCGGCCTCGGCGAGGGCGCCGTCCAGCTCCGGGGCGGTCGACGCGCCGGTCCACACGCTGACGCGGAAGGGGGTGCCCGCGGCGGTGGCGTCGGAGATCCTCCGGGCCAGGGCCAGGGGCACCGCCTTCGGGTAGCCGGCGCCGGTGAAGCCGCTCATCCCGACGTTCGCTCCCGCGGGGATCAACGCGGCCGCCGCCTCGGCCGGCACCACCTTGCGGCGCAGCTCGGCATTCGCGATCCGCGTGTCGCCCATCGACCCTCCCGCACAGGCCCCGGCCGGTCCCCGGACCGGCCCCGGTCGGGCGTACCCCGGCGGGGGGCGGGCGGAACCCGCGGCTTTCCGCGGCTCGCTCAGCGCATCTCGCCGGCGCCGACGTAGGGATGGGGGCTGCGGAGCAGCCGTCCCTCGGCGAAGCGGGCGAGGCGGAAGTCGGACTCGGGGACGGCGGGGTGGCTGCTGCGGCCGTCGACGACGAGATCGGCCACGAGGCGGCCGACCGAGGGGGAGATCTTGAAGCCGTGGCCGGAGAACCCGGCGGCCACGATCAGCCCGGCGACCGGGGTCTCGGAGATCGCGGGGTTGAAGTCGGGGGTGACGTCGTAGCAGCCCGCGTAGGTGGAGGCGATCGAGGCGTCGTCCAGGCCGGGGAAGCGGGTGCCGACCTTCTCGACGGTCAGGTCGAGGAAGGCCTCGGTGGCCCGGTCGGAGTAGTGGTCCGGGTCGGCCGGTTCGAGCTCGGCCAGGTCGGAGTTGCCGAAGAGGATCTCGCCGCCGCTCTCGGGGCGGACGTACTGCAGCGAGACCAGGTCGGAGAAGACGGGCACGCGCCCGAGGTCCCGGCCGGGGTCGATGAGCACGATCTGCTCGCGGTGCACGGTGATCGGCAGGTCGATGCCGTGCGCGGCGAGCAGCGGCACCGACCACGGGCCGGCGGCGAGGACGACGGTGCCGGCGCCGATCTCGGTGCCGTCGGCGAGCCGGACCCCGGCGACCTTGTCGCCGGTGGCGAGGATCTCGGTGACCGTGGTGCCCTGACGGAGCCGGACGCCGGCGCGCCGGGCGGCGCCGGCGAAGGCCTGGGCGGTGCGGTAGGCGTCGCCGTAGCCGCCGCGTTCCTCCCACGCGAAGGCGGCGAACGGCGCCAGGTCGGCGACCGGCCAGAGCTTCTGCACCTCCGAGGCGTCGATGTCCTCGGTGCGGACGCCGACGGCGCGCTGGTCGGCCGTCGACGCGCGCAGCGCGTCGACGTTCTCCGGCCCCACGCCGACGACGTAGCCGGTCTGGTGGAAACCGATCTCCTCGCCGAGGATCTCGGCGGCGTTCTCGAACACCTCCAGGGCCTGGGCGGCCATGGCGGCCAGGGAGGACACGCCGTAGTGGCAGCGCACGACCCCGGAGGACTTGCCGGTGCCGCCGGAGCCGACGGTGTCCCGCTCGACGACGACGACGTCGGTGATCCCGCGCTGGGTCAGGGCCCAGGCGGTGGCGCAGCCCTCCAGCCCGCCACCGACGATCACGACCTCAGGCACGGGGACCTCCGGGGATCCAGTTGGTGCCGGCCAGCGGGACGCGGGCCATGGCCGCGGCCTCGATCGTCAGGGCGACGAGGTCCTCGGGTTCGAGGTGCTGCAGGTGGGCCTTGCCGCAGGCGCGGGCGATGGTCTGGGCCTCCAGCGTGAGCACCCGCAGGTAGTTCGCGAGCCGCCTGCCCCCCTCGACCGGGTCCAGCCGCGCGGCCAGCTCGGGGTCCTGGGTGGAGATGCCGGCGGGGTCGCGACCGTCCTGGAAGTCGTCGTAGAACCCGGCCTCGGACCCGAGCTTGCGGTACTCCTCGGAGTAGCGGGGGTCGTTGTCGCCCAACGCGATCAGGGCGGCCGTGCCGATCGCGACGGCGTCCGCGCCGAGGGCCATGGCCTTGGCGACGTCGGCGCCGGTGCGGATCCCGCCGGAGACGATCAGCTGGACCTCGCGGTGCAGGCCCAGCTCCTGCAGCGCCTGGACGGCCTGCGGGATCGCGGCGAGGGTCGGGATGCCGACGTTCTCGATGAACACGTCCTGGGTGGCGGCGGTGCCGCCCTGCATGCCGTCGACGACGACGACGTCCGCGCCGGCCGCCACGGCGAGCTTGACGTCGTAGTAGGTGCGGGAGGCGCCGATCTTGACGTAGACCGGCTTCTCCCAGTCCGTGATCTCGCGGAGCTCGAGGATCTTGATGGCGAGGTCGTCCGGGCCGGTCCAGTCCGGGTGCCGACACGCGGAGCGCTGGTCGATCCCGGCGGGCAGGGTGCGCATGGCGGCGACCCGGTCGGAGATCTTCTGGCCGAGCAGCATGCCGCCGCCGCCGGGCTTGGCGCCCTGGCCGAGGACGATCTCGATCGCGTCGGCCTTGCGCAGGTCGGTGGGGTTCATCCCGTAGCGCGAGGGCAGGTACTGGTAGACGAGGTGCGTGGACTGGCCGCGCTCCTCGGGGGTCATGCCGCCGTCGCCGGTGGTGGTCGAGGTGCCGGCCTCGGACGCCCCGCGCCCGAGCGCCTCCTTGGCCTGCGCGGACAGCGCGCCGAAGGACATGCCGGCGATGGTCACGGGGATGTCGAGGTGCAGCGGGTGGCGGGCGTTGCGGTCGCCGAGGACGACGTCGGTGTCGCAGCGCTCCCGGTAGCCCTCCAGCGGGTAGCGCGACATCGAGGCGCCGAGGAAGAGCAGGTCGTCGAAGTGCGGGAGGGCGCGCTTGGCGCCCCAGCCGCGGATGTCGTAGACGCCGGTCGCGGCGGCGCGCTGAATGTCCGCGATGACGGTGCGGTCGAAGGTGGCCGACTCACGGAGTGAGGGAGAGTGGGCGTAGTCGCGCATCAGTACGTGTTCCCCGAGGTGAAGTGGTAGAGCCGGCGAGCGGAGCCGTAGCGGCGGAACTCGCCCGGGTCGTGCGGCATCCCGGCGGCGGCGAGGAGTTGGCGCAGCTCGGCGCGGTGCTCCTCGCGCACCTCCTTCTCGACGCAGTCCGCGCCGAGGGAGGCGACGGAGCCGCGGACGTAGATCCGGGCCTCGTAGATCGAGTCGCCGAGGTCGGCGCCGGCGTCGCCGCACACGACCAGCCGCCCGGCCTGGGCCATGAACGCGCTCATCGGACCGATGTCCCCGCCGACGACGATGTCCACGCCCTTCATCGAGATCCCGCACCGCATCGACGCCGAGCCCTCGATCACCAGCAGCCCGCCGTGCGCGGTCGCGCCCGCGGACTGCGACGCGTCCCCGGTGACCCGCACGAGGCCGGACATCATGTTCTCCGCGACGCCGGTGCCGGCGTTGCCGTGCACGGTGATCGTGCCGCCGTCGTTCATGCCGGCGGCGTAGTAGCCGGCGTGCCCATGGATGTCGACGGTGATCGGGGTGGCGACGCCGGCGGCGAGGGCGTGCGCGCCCTGCGGGTGCTCGACGGCGTAGTGGGTCGCCTTCGGGGCGTGCAGTTCCGCGTTGAGCTCACGGACCGAGGTGGTCGCGAGGTCGACGACGGTGGTCTCGAGCGTGCTGGTCACGCGGCCACTCCTTCACGGGTCCAGGCGTAGACGCGCTCGGGCTCGGGCTCGTAGAGCCGGGCGTCGGCGATGCCGGGCAGGTCGGCCAGGGCGCGGAACTCCGAGGCCATGGCGACGTAGGCGTCGGTCTCGGCGATGATCGCCGGCTTGCAGGCGATCGCGTCGCGGACCACGGCGAACCCGTCCGCGCTGGTCACCAGCAGGGTGTAGAAGCCGTCGAAGCGTTCGCACAGCAGGCGCAGGGCCTTGTCGAGCTCCTCGCCCTGGGCCAGGCGGTCGGCGACGAACCGGGCGCCGACCTCGGAGTCGTTCTCCGAGTCGAACACGTGCCCGGCGGCCTGCAGCTCGCGGCGGATCGTGGCGTGGTTGGCGAAGGACCCGTTGTGCACCAGGCACTGGTCCGGACCGACCGAGAAGGGGTGGCAGCCCTGCGGGGTGACCGCGGACTCCGTGGCCATCCGGGTGTGGGCCAGGCCCTGCCAGCCCTGCGCGTTCGCCAGGTCGTAGGTCGCGGCGAGGGCGCGCGGGTGCCCGACGCCCTTGTAGACGGTCAGGTCCGTGCCCGAGCCGACGACGGTGGCCTGCGGCACCGTGGTGCGGACGGCGGCGACCAGGGCGTCCGGCGTGACCGGGGCGGCGAGGACGGTGGTGTCGCCGGCCTCGGTGACCAGCAGGTCGGGGAGGCCGAGCACCCCGAAATCGGTACCGGTGGGGGCCAGGACCGACACCGCGGCGTGGCCCGCGGGGCAGCGGCGGCGATCGCCGTACACGGCGACCCCGGCCGAGTCGGGGCCGCGCTCGACGACCTGGCACAGCATGGTCTCCAGCAGGCGCCCGAGCTGCGGGTACAGCTCGGGATCGCGCAGGTGGAGTCCGACGATCCCGCACACGGGCCGTCTCCTCTCTGTTCGGTGAAGGGTCGGGCGGTGCTGATCAGAAGGCGGTGAGGTAGCGGTCGTGCTCCCAGGAGCCGACCGTGCCGTGCCAGTCGAAGAACTCCTCGCGCTTGAGCGCGGCGAAGTACTCCGCGACACCGGGGCCGGCCGCGTCGAGCCCGGCGGTGACGACCGGATCGGCACCCAGGGCCTCGACGGCGTGCAGCAGCGTGGGCGGCAGCTCGGGGCGCAGGATCCCGTCCGCGCCCGGCGCGCCGGGATCGGCCTGGCGCGCGATGCCGTCCAACCCGGCGGCGAGCGCGGCGGCGAGGGCGAGGTAGGGGTTCGCCGATCCGTCGCCGCCGCGCAGCTCGATGCGGTGGTGGTCGGGAATCCGCACGAAGTGGGTGCGGTCGTTGCCGCCGTAGCTGGCCCGGCGCGGGGACCAGGTCGCGCCGGACCGGGTCGAGGTGGCCCCGGTGCGCTTGTAGGAGTTCACCGTGGGCGCGAGCACCGCCTGCAGGCCGGGGGCGTGGTCGAGGATGCCGCCGAGGAAGCGGTAGGCCAGCTCGGAGAGGCCGAAGCCGCGGGCGTCCTCCGCGTCGGGGAAGAGCGACTCGCCGTCGCGCCAGAGCGACAGGTGCAGGTGCATGCCGGAGCCGGTGCGGTCGGCGAAGGGCTTGGGCATGAACGTCGCGGTCATCCCGCGCTGCTCGGCCAGCACGGAGATCAGGTAGCGGGCGGTGATCACGCGGTCGGCGGTGGTGAGGGCGTCGGCGTAGGCGAAGTTCTGCTCGAACTGGCCGTTGGCGTCCTCGTGGTCGTTGGCATAGTTGCCCCAGCCGAGCGCGTTCATCGCCGCCGAGATGCCGGTGAGGTGGTCGTACATCCGGGTCAGGCCGCGGGCGTCGTAGCAGGGCCGGGCCTCGACGTCCTTGCCGTCGGCCGGGGCCAGGGTGCCGTCGGCCGCACGGTTGACGAGGAAGTACTCGACCTCGGCGCCGGCGAAGAGCTCCAGCTGCCGCGCCTTCGCCTCGGCCAGCAGCTTCTTGAGGATGACCCGCGGGGCGAAGTGCCAGGCGCGGCCCTCGACGTGCGGGTCGCAGTGCACCAGCGCCAGACCCTCGCGCACCCACGGCAGCGGGGTGTAGCTGCCGGTGTCCGGGATCGCGATCAGGTCGGGGTCGCAGGGCTGCTGCCCGATCGCGCCCACGGCGTAGCCGGCGAACCCGACGCCCTCGTGCTCCAGCTCGTCGGCGGCCTCGACCGGCACCAGCTTCGCGCACGGCTTGCCGGTCAGGTCGACGAACAGCGCCAGCAGGAACCGGACCCCGTCGGCCCGGGCGCGCTCGGCCAGCGACGGCACCGCGGCCGGCGCGGCGGGAAGGAGTTCGGTGCGGGGGAGGGTGGAGGTGTCGGAGGCCATCGTGGTGGTCCCTTCTCGTGCCCCCACGAGACGTCTGTCTCGCGTCAGGAATCGATGTCGCCCATCAGGAAACACGCGCACTGTAACGGCCGGTCGCTCGCAGTGTGTCGAGTGTGTTTCCGGACGAGGCGTTCGCTCGTCGACAGCGGGCCCTTCGGCACGTGCCCCGCGCCTCCTCCGGGCCGATCGTGGAGGGCGGCGACTCTCCTCGGCCGACGCGCCGGGGCCGGGAGGACGTGATGAAGGTGCGCGACGCGATGAGTGCGTCGGTCACGACGGTGCGGTCCGACACCCCGCTGCAGGTGGCGGCGTCCGTCCTCGCGTCCCACGGGCACTGCGCCGCGGCGGTGGTCGACCACGAGGGACACCTGGTCGGCGTGGCGAGCAGGGCCGACCTGGCGCGCGGGTCGCTCCGGCCGGACGCCTGGATGGCCGAGATCGACCCCGAGTGCGTGGTCGCCGCGGTGATGACGCACGCGCCCGTCTCGGCCCGCCCGGACGACGACCTGGCGGACGTCGTGGGCGAGATGCTCGCCGAGGAGCTGAGCGCGGTGCCGGTGGTGGACGACGACCAGGTGATCGGGATCGTGACGAGGCCCGACGTCCTGCGGCTGGTCGCCGAGCGACGGCTCTCGTCCGGTGACTCCTGACGGCGCTCGGACACCGGGAGGACGCATGACGGGCACGTGGGGGCGTCGTGGTCGGGGTGGGGGAATGCCGCCGGGCGGCGCCCCTCCGGGGTTCGCCTCGGCGGGCGCGGCGGAGGGGGTGGCGCGATGAGGCGGCCGGACCTGCACCGGCTCGGCGTCCCGGCCGTCGTGGGGGACACCTGCCTGGCGGTCGCGCGGTCGGCGGTGGAGACCGCGCGACTGCTCGCCGCCGGTGTCCTCGTGGCGCCGACGGACCTGGTCGGACGCTGGGTGCGGAGCGACGACGGCTCGCGGTCGAGGGTGTTCCGGGAGACGGCCGTCAGGGGCCGGCGCCCCGCCGACCCGGTCGTGCTGGTCGTCCGGTTCCGGCTCCGGTGGATCGGCCGGGCGCGCTGGGCGCACACGGTCTTCCGGTCGACCTGCGTGGTCAACACGCCGCTGTTCGCCGGGTTCCCCGGGTTCGTGACCAAGCTCTGGCTCGCCGACCCGTGGACCGGCGTCTACCGCGGCCTCTACGAGTGGGACGGGGCCGAGCGCGCCGAGTGGTACGCGACGAGCCTCGCGCACGTGCTGGCGCTCGTCTCGGTGCGGGGCTCGATCGCCCACGAGGTGGTCCGGGGGGTGGACCGCGCGGACTTCGTCCACCGCGACCGGTCCCTGCCCGCGGCCGCGGGCGGACAGCGGGCCTCGTGACGGACGGGGAAGGACGGCCCTCCTGTCCCGCGGTCAGGGGTGAGGAGGGCCCCGTGGAGTCGGACGAACGGAGGAGGACGTCGTGCACGAGTCGAAGCACTGGACGGTGTCGATCGACATCGACGAGCACGAGGGCAGGACACGCGCGACGGCGCGGCTGCACACACGCGACTCGGACTCGGTGGTCGGGGTCGGCCTCGCCCGGTTGAACCCCGCCGATCGCGACGTGCCGGAGATCGGTGACGAGCTCGCGGCCGCGCGGGCCCTGTCGGAGCTCGCCCACCGGCTGCTCGACATCACGGCGAGCGACCTGGAGCGGGCGAACACCCCGGTACGGCACGGCAGCTGACCCTCGACGGCCCCGCGGGCAGAGCCCGCCCGGCATCCCCCGGCTGCCCGCGCCGCCGTCGTCCGCGCGCCGGATCAGCCGGCCCGGGGAACGACGAGCACGGAGCACTGCGCGTGCACGACGGCCGCGCGGGCGGTCAGCCCGAGCTCGGCCGGGCCGTTCGGCCGGGGACCGCCGACGACGAGCAGGTCGGCGTCGAGCGTCTCGTCGAGGATCTCGTGCGGCCACGCCCGGACGAGGTCGCGGCGCACGGTCACGCCGAGCTCCTCGGCACCGCCGACGGAGGCCACCAGCCGGTGCCCGCGCTCCACCGCCTCGGCGAGCCCGACGCTGCGCTCGCCGAACGACCGGGGCACGGCGTGGACGATCCGCAACCCGGCACGGCACGCGGTCGCCGCCGACGCGGCGGCGGCGACGACGGGCCGGTCCGCCTCGTGCTCCTGGACTGCGGCCACGATCCGCCGGGGCGGGCCGGCGGGGTCGCGGCGCAGCAGCAGGACCGCGCCGCGGTGGGTCCGGAACACGCGCGACACCGCGACGTCCGGCGCGGAACCCGACGCGTCCTCCGTCGCCGCACCCGCGCCGACGGCCCAGTCCCGGACCCAGGCGGGGAGCCCGGGAACGGGCGCGTCGCCGTCCTCGGCGAGCAGCACGGTCATCCTGCCCAGCCCTGCGGGGGAACGGTCCAGCACGGTCATCGGGTGCTCCGGTGCATCGGTTCGATACGGGTCCAGATTGGTCGCCCCGAGGCCGTCGCGGCAGGGCCGGTGGGCCCGTCCACCCGAATCGGGGACGGACCGCCGTGCCGGGGCCCGACGTCCCGGGTCCGGGCTCCGCGGCATCCGGTCGAGGAGCCTCCCGGAAACCCGTTGGCGACCACGGCGACCGCTGCTAGCTTCCGGGAGGCCGTGCGAGAGAACGAGGAGGTGGTACCCGTGAACGTTTCGATCCGGGTGCTCCCCTCCGGGGTCACGGTCGGGCGACAGGTCGCCCGGGAGCGCCGCCCCGAGCACTCCCGAAAGGCACGACCATGCGCTTCACCTCCGAACAGCACCTCGACGACGGCGTCGTCGAACGCGGGTTCACCCTCGGCGGGATCCCCGGCATCCTGTGGACGCCCGGATCCGCCTCCGCACCTGCCCCGCTGATCCTGCTCGGCCACCCCGGCGGACTGCAGAAGATGTACCCCCGGCTGGTCGCCCGGGCCCTGCACTCCGCGGCGGAGGGCTTCGCCACGGCCACCCTCGAGCTCCCCGGGAGCGGTGACCGGCCCCGTTCCGCGGCCGCCGAGGCGGCCCGCGCCGACCTGCGCCGGGCGCTGGAGGCCGGCGGGCCGGTCGACGACGGGATGGTCGACCGGCTCGTCCTCCCGCTGGTCGACAAGGCGGTCCCGGAGTGGCGGGCCGCCCTGGACGTCCTCCTCCCGCTGCCCGGTATCGGCGGCCCGGTCGGGTACGCGGGAGGGGTGATCGCCATCGGCGTCCGGCTGGCGGTGGTCGAGCCGCGCATCTCCGCGGCCCTCCTGTTCGCCGGGAGCTACGTGCCCCGCACCCTGTTCGAGGAGGCCCGGCGGGTCACCGTTCCGCTGCAGGTCCTGCTGCAGTGGGACGACGAGGGGAACGACCGGCAGCGGGCCCTGGAGCTGTTCGACGCCTTCGGCACCAGGGAGAAGACGCTGCACGCCAACATGGGCGGGCACACCGGCGTCCCACGGTTCGAGGCGGACGCCGGGGCCCGGTTCTTCGCGCGGCACCTGAGGTGAGGCCGGGCCGCCGGTCGACGTGCTCCGTCGACAGCCGTCAGTCGACGTGCTCCTTCAGCAGGTCGTCGATGCAGCGGTCGATCTGCTCCCGGTCACGGTCGGAGAGGCAGAACATCGCGAAGTGCGCCCACAGCGAGTCGACGACACGGAACTCGCTGTTCGGGATCAGGCGCTGCTCGGCCTCGCAGTCGTCCGGCGGGAAGAACATGTCACGGGAGAACGGCACGACGTACGTCTTCGCCGTGATGCGCCCCAGTGCAGCGGCCAGGTCCCCGTTCGTGTGCAGGCTGACGTCGCCGTGGCGCCACTTCCACCCCATCCAGATGAGGTTGTTCGGGTCCATGGGCGCGAAGTAGTTCACCCAGAACCTCTGTACGAAGTCCTCGAGGGAGCTGAAGCCGTGGGCCCGGTAGGCCTCCGAGTTGTAGAACTCCGGGCACAGCCCCATCACCGACCAGGTCTGTGCGTGGCGGCGCAGGCCCACGTGGACGTCCGGTTCGGCACTCCCTCCGTACGACGAATGGTGACGGCGGTCACAGGTTCCCGCCGTCGCCGGTCGGGAGGGACCGCCATCCATCGCAATGCCCGCGGTCGCCCGCGTTAGCGTGGCGGGGTGCGGAGCTGGAGCATCGACGCGTACCTCGCCCGCCTGGCGGCCCGGAACCCGACGCCCGCCGGCGCCGCCGTCGCCGCGCTCAACCTGGCCCAGGCCGCGGCGCTGCTGGCCATGGTGGCCCGGTTCCGCGCCGACCGGGACCACCCGATGGGCGCCGTCGCCCGGGACGTGCTCGGGCGGGTGGAGGAGCTGCACGAGACGGCGCTGCACCTGGCCGAGGCCGATACCGGCGCCGTCGACGAGGTCGGCGCGGCCTACGCGCTGCCCCGCTCCACCGAGGCGGAGCGGGCGCGGCGCGCCGCGGCGATCGCCGATGCCCTCCTCGCCGCCGCGGGTCCACCCGCCGAGCTCGTCCGGATCGGCGCCGCGCTCGTCGAGGTGTGCGAGCGGATGGCCGGGGTCGGGAGCGGCGCGCTCGTCGCGGACGTGGCCGCGGCCGCGGACGCCACGGCTGCAGCGTTGAGCATCAGCCGCACGAACGTCGAGGCCGACATCGCGCCACGCCGCGGCACCGCGGAGGCCGAGCGCCTCGCCGAGGCCGTCGGGTCCGTCGACGACCTCCTGCGCCGGGCCGCCCGGGTCCGCGACGACATCCGCCGTGCGCTCGCCTGAGGATCAGGACAGGTTGACGACGTTGCCCTCCTCGTCGATGTCCACCAGGTGGGCGGCCGGGGTGGCGCCGAGACCGGGCATGGTGCGCATGTCGCCGCAGATCGGGTAGATGAACCCGGCCCCGACCGAGGCCCGCACCTCGCGGACGGGCAGCCGCCAGCCCGTGGGGGCGCCTGTGAGCGACGGGTCGGACGACAGCGACAGGTGCGTCTTGGCGATGCAGACGGGGAGATGGCCGTAGCCGTTCGCCTCGTACGTCGCGAGCTGGCGCGCCGCGGCGCCGTCGTAGTCCACCCCGTCCGCGCCGTAGACCTTCGTCGCGATCGTCTCGATCTTCTCCCGGAGGCCGGCCGAGTCCGGGTAGAGGAAGCGGAAGCCCCCGTCCGGCCCCGCCGGCTCGTCGGCGGCCTCGGCGACCGCCTCGGCCAGCTCCCGGGCTCCGCGCCCGCCCTCGGTGAAGTGCGTGCAGACGGCGACGCGTGCGCCCATCTCCCGCGCGATCTCGGCGATCGCCGCGTGCTCCGAGGGGTGGTCGCCGGGGAAGGCGTTGATCGCGACGACCGGCGACACCCCGTGCAACCGGATGTTCTCGATCTGCTTGCGCAGGTTGGCCCCGCCGACGTGCACCTCCTCCGGGTTCTCGGCGAGGAGCGCCTCCGGCAGCGGCCGGCCGGCGACGATCCGGTGCCGCCCCGAGTGCGCCTTGAGCGCCCGCACGGTCGCCACGACCACCGCGGCGTCCGGGGTGAGGCCCGAGGCCCGGCACTTGATGTTGAAGAACCGCTCCGCGCCCATGTCGGCCCCGAACCCGGCCTCGGTGACGAGGAAGTCGCCGCCGCGGATGCCGATGAGGTCGGCCACCACCGACGAGTTCCCGTGGGCGATGTTGCCGAAGGGGCCGGCGTGCACGAGGACGGGCGTGTTCTCCAGCGTCTGCATCAGGTTGGGCTTCAGCGCGTCGCGCATGATGACCGTCATCGCGCCCGCGCCGCCGATGTCCTCCGCGGTGACCGGCGTGCCCTGCCGGGTGTAGCCGACGACGACGCGGCCGAACCGCTCGCGCATCTCGTGCAGCGACCGGGCGAGCGCGAAGATGGCCATGACCTCGCTGGCCGCCGTGATGTCGAACCCGGTCTGGCGCGGGATCCCGTCCGTCCTGCTGCCCAGCCCGACGATGATGTTGCGCAGCGCGCGGTCGTTGACGTCGAGCACCCGGCGCCAGGTGATCGCGTGGGTGTCGAGACCGGTGGCGTTGCCCTGGAAGAGGTGGTTGTCCAGGACGGCGGAGAGCAGGTTGTGCGCCGCGGTGACGGCGTGGAAGTCGCCGGTCAGGTGGAGGTTGAGCACGTCCATCGGGACCACCTGGCTGTAGCCGCCGCCGGCCGCCCCGCCCTTGATCCCGAACGTCGGGCCCATCGAGGGTTGCCGGATCGCCACGGTGGCCTGCCGCCCGATCTGGCACAACGCCTGCCCGAGGCCGACGGTGGTGGTGGTCTTGCCCTCGCCCAGCGGGGTCGGCGTCACCGCGGACACCACCACGTACTTCGCCCGGGGCCGGTCCGCGAGCTCGTCGATCGCCGCGAGCTTGATCTTGGCGACGTGCTCGCCGTACGCCTCCAGCAGGTGCGACCCGATCCCCATGGCGCCGGCCACGTCGTCGAGCGGTTTGAGGGAAGCGGCCTGGGCGATCTGCAGGTCCTGCGGAATCATCGACGGTCTCCTCGGTCGTGGCGGGGGGCGTCAGGCGGTCACCCGTAGGCAGTCGCGGTCGTCCACCTCGAACCGGCCCGCGCGGAGGTCCGCGGCCCAGGCGGCGGTGGGGACGAGCGCGCCGAACGGGAAGAAGTGCACAGCCCGGAGCAGGCTGCGGGGGTCGGCGGCCACGGCGGCCGCCAGGCCGAGCAGGGTCGCGTCGGGATGGTGGACCGACGAGGTCGCCAGCTTGAGCACGCCGCCGGCCTGCTGCCGGAGCACCTTCAGGGAGGCGCCCACCCCGCAGCTCAGCCCGAACCGGAGCAGGCGGGCGGGGGAGGTGAGGCCGGGCAGTCCGACGTGGACGGGCGCGTCGACGCCCGCGGCCCGGATCCGCTGCTCCCAGGCGACGATCGGCTCGGCGGCGAAGCAGAACTGGGTGACGACGTGCAGGTCGAACCCGCGTGCGCGGGCGATGGCGCACTTCGCGAGGAGGGCCCGGGACAGCTCGTCGTCGTCGACGTCGGGATGCCCCTCCGGATGACCCACGATGCCGACGCGGCGGATGTCGGCCTCCTCCAGCAGACCCGCGTCGAGGATCTGCGCCGTCTCCGAGAACTCCCCGACCGGGGTGGTCAGCGACCCGGCGAGGAGCAGGACGTCCTCGACCCCGGCCGCGGTGAGGTCGGCCAGCATGCGCCGCAGCGCGGCACGGTCGGGCACCGCGCGGGCCGCCAGGTGCGGCACCGGGCGCATCCCGGCCTCCCGGACGGCGCGGGCGACCGCCACCGTCTCCCCCCACGGCTGGTGCGGCAGGAACGTGAGGTAGACGGCGGTCCCGGCCGCCAGGTGATCGGGCAGCGGCGGGAGCGCCGCGGCCTCGCGGGGGGTGATCTCCACGCTGAACGGGGACATCAACCTGCGGACGGCGGTGCTCAGCTCGGCGTACGTGGGCGTCGTCATCGCGTGGTCCCCTCAGCCCCGGCGGCGCCGGATCTCGGCGTTGATCGCGGGCACGACCTCGTGCATGTCGCCGATCACCGCGTAGGTCGCCTTGGTGACCATCGGCGCGTGCTCGTCGGTGTTGACCGCCAGGATCGTCTTCGAGCTCGCGCAGCCGGCCCAGTGCTGGATCGCCCCGCTGATGCCGCAGGCGATGTAGAGCTCGGGGGAGATCCGGCTCCCGGTCTGGCCGATCTGCTCGTGGTGCGGGCGCCAGCCCATGCTGGTCACCACGCGGGAGACGCCGAGCGCGCCGCCGAGCAGCTCCGCGAGCTCGGCGACACCCGCGAAGCCCTCCACCCCGCCGGCCCCGCGCCCGGCGCCCACCACGACCCGGGCCGAGGTGAGCGCGCCGGACAGGTCCGGCGCGGCGGGCTCGGTCGACACGACGCGCGTCACCAGGTCCGCCTCCGCGACCTCGGGCGCGAACTCGCGCAGCGTCGTGGGTACGGGCGGGACCTGCTCGGCCTGGACGGCGTGGCCGGCGACCGTGAGCACCGCGGGGCGCCGGGGCAGGAGCATCTCCTCGAACACCGCCCCGCCCAGGACCTGCCGGGTGACCCGCAGGGCCCCGTCCCCGCCCGCTCCGTCGTCCGCGACCCCGTCCGTCCCGTCGACCGCGCCCAGGCCGACGACGTTGGCCGCCATCGGCACGTCGAGGCGTGCGGCCAGGTGGGCCATGACCTCGAGGCCGCGCGGGGACCCCGGGGCGACGACGGCGTCGAGGTCGACGGCGGCCGCGGCGGCCTGCACGGCGGTCGCCCAGAGGGCCCCGCCGTAGGCCGAGAAGGCGTCGCCCGTGGCGTGGTGCACCTCGTCGACGCCGTGGCCGGCGAGCTGGTCGAGCAGCCCCTCCGGGCGCGGGCCGACCACCACGGCGTGCACCGGGCCGCCCACCCGCCTGGCCAGGGTGCGGGCGAACGTCACGGTCTCGAGCGACACCTCGGTCGCGCCGGTCGCGTCGGTCTCCACGAACGCGAGGATCATCGGGCCACCCCCAGGCGCTGCAGCAGGTCGACCACGGCCGGCGCGGTGTCCGGTCCGGCGCCGAGCACCTCGACGGTGCTCGGCTGGGCGGGCGGCAGGGTGAGCCGCACGCGGCCCGGCCCCTCCGGCTCGTGCCGCGGCGCCACGGTCTCGATCGGGACCTTCTTGGCCTTCATCCGCCCGACGACCGACGGGTAGCGCGGCTCGACGCCGCCCTCGAGCACGGTGACGACCGCGGGCAGCGGTACCGCGAAGGTCTCGACGCCGTTCGGCCCGTCGCCGCGCGCCGTCGCGACCCCGCCGTCGACCTCGACCGTCCGCACCCCGTTGACCACCGGCCGGCCCAGCGCGTAGGCGAGCCGGACGCCGACCTGGAAGTCCCCGGTGTCGGCGGCGTCGTTGCCGAGCAGGACCAGGTCGTGGGTGCGGCCCTCCGCGGCGTGGGCGCCCACCACGGCGGCGATCTCCCGGACGACGTCCACCGGTCCGTGGCCGACGGGGTCGGCGTCGATGCGCACGGCCGCGGTGCACCCGACGGCCAGGGCGGCGCGCAGCTGCTCGACCGCCGGCTCGGGTCCCAGGGTGAGCACGGTGGCGGTGCCGCCGGTGGCGGTCGCGATGCGCACGGCCAGCTCCACCGCGCAGTTCTCGTGCGCGCTCACCGTGAACCCGACGAAGCGCGCGTCGATCGCCTGCGCGTCGGGGGTCAGCAGCACCTCGCCCGCGACGTCGGGCACCCGCTTGACGCAGACCAGCACGTTCGCCATGGCTCAGCCCTTGATTCGCTCGTTGGCCGGGTCGAACAGCGGCGTGGCGTCGGCCGAGCCGACGGTCACCGGGTAGAGCTCCTCCATGTAGGACACGGCGAGGCGGTTGCCGACCACCGCCTGGTCCGGCGGGAGGTAGGCCATCAGGAGGTGCCTGCCAAGGGACGGCGCCGAGCCGGCCGAGGTGACGTAGGGGTGGTGGCCGTGGCCGTCCGTGAGCTCGCCGCCGTCGCGGGTGAGGATCGGCTCGCCACCGAGCATGTAGCGGTTCTGCCCGCTCGCCGACCGGTGGTCGTCGACGGTGAGCGTGCACAGCACCGACCGGGGTTCGGCGGCCCGTTGGGCGAGGTAGGCCTCGCGGCCGACGAAGTCCGCGTCCTTCACCCTCGGGCGCGCCATGCCCGCCTCGACGATGGTGCGCTCGCCGTCGAGCTCGAACCCGAACGCCCGGTAGCCCTTCTCCAGCCGGCCGGTGGTGCCGTAGACGCCGATCCCGACCGGGACGGCCCCGTCCGGCCTCCCGGCCTCGTGCAGCAGCTCCCACACCCGCGCGCCCTGCTCCATGGGGACGTAGAGCTCCCAGCCCAGCTCGCCGACGTAGGAGATCCGGGACGCGAGCACGGCGATGCTGCCGACCGTGATGCCCCGGCAGGTGAGGAACGGGAACCCGGTGTGCGAGACGTCGTCGTCGGTGAGGCGGCCGAGGATGTCGCGGGCCCGCGGGCCCCACAGCCCGATGGTGGTGAACGCCGAGGTCTGGTCGGCGATCGCGGCGCCGGCGGGCAGGTGGTCGGCGAACCACTTCAGGTCGGCCATGCCGTGCAGGCCGCCGGTGACCACGCGGTAGCGGTCGTGGGCCAGCCGCATCACGGTGAGGTCGGACCGGAACCCGCCCCGGGCGTCGAGCACCGGCGTGTAGATCACCCGGCCCTCCGCCACGGCGGCCTGCGCGACCACGATGCCCTGGATCGCCTCCTCCGCGGCCGGTCCGACGACGTCGAAGACGGCGAAGGCCGACAGGTCGACGATGCCGGCGCGGTCCCGCATCGCGAGGTGCTCGGCGTTGATGATCGGCGACCACCAGCGCGAGTCCCACTCGTGCTCGCGCGGCATCACCGCGTCCCCGTACTCGCCGAGCAGGGCCTCGTTCGAGGCGTACCACATCGGCCGTTCCCAGCCGACGGTCTCGAAGAACACCGCGCCCGCCGCGCGCTCGGCCGCGTGCATGGGCGCGAGCCGCTTGCCGC
Source organism: Pseudonocardia lutea (assembly GCF_042658055.1). Classification (NCBI taxonomy): domain Bacteria; kingdom Bacillati; phylum Actinomycetota; class Actinomycetes; order Pseudonocardiales; family Pseudonocardiaceae; genus Pseudonocardia; species Pseudonocardia lutea. The sequence goes on along the minus strand of NZ_JBHSQK010000088.1, from coordinate 11,082 downwards.
GCTCGCCCGCCCACTGCTCGCCGGGGTGCACGATGCCGTAGGTCTTGTTGAACGCCTCCGAGGTGCGCGAGCGCACGTGGGCGCGGGTGCGCTGGTGCGGGTAGAACCGCGCGACGTCGGAGTGGTGGAGGTCGATCTCGGAGTACCCGTGCGTCATCCACTCCGCGACCGCCCGGCCGACCCCGGGACCCTCCTTGATCCACACCGCGGCCGCCGACCACAGGCCCTTCACCTCCGGCGTCTCACCGAGGATCGGGGCGCCGTCCGGGGTGAGCGAGAGCAGGCCGTTGATCGCGTAGCGGATCTCGGCGCCCTCGGCGCCGAGCGCGTCCGGCATGAGCTCGAGCGCCTGCTCCAGCTGCGGGTCGAAGTCGTCGGCCGTGAACGGCGTCTCGGTGGGGGAGAGCCGCGCCTGGTCGATCGACGGGATCTCCTCCGGGTCCCAGAGGATGGGACGGTGGGCGTAGGAGCCCACCTCCATGTCGGCCCCGTGCTGGCGCTCGTAGCAGAACGTGTCCATGTCCCGGATGATCGGGAAGGAGATCTCCCCGGCCCGCTCGGCGAGCTGCGGGATCGGCCCCACCGAGATCATCTGGTGCACGGCGGGGGTCAGCGGGATCGCCGCACCCGCCATCCGGGCCAGCTTGGGGCTCCACACCCCGCAGGCGATCACGACGGTCTCGGCCTCGATGTCGCCGCCGGTGGTGCGCACGCGCCGGATCCGCCCGCGCTCGACGTCCATGCCGACCACCTCGACGGTGGGCACCACGGTGAGCGCGCCGAGGGCGAGCGCCGACTCGCGCATGAGCGTCCCCGCGCGCAGCGAGTCGACCACGCCCACTGACGGCGTCCAGAACGCGCCGAGGATCTGGTCCTTGTCCAGGTAGGGGACGCGCTCGACGACGTGGTCCGGGGTGACCAGCTCGGCCGGCACGCCCCAGGCCCGCGCCGACGACATCCGCCTGCGCAGCTCCTCCATCCGCTTCTCGGTGCGGGCGATCTCGTACCCGCCCGACTCGGTGAAGACGCCCAGCTCCTTGTACTGGCGCACGGAGTCGAGCGTCAGGTCGGCGATCTCGCGCGAGTGGTCGACCGGGAAGATGAAGTTCGAGGCGTGCCCGGTGGACCCGCCGGGGTTGGGCAGCGCGCCCTTGTCGATCTGCACGATGTCCCGCCAGCCGAGGCGGGCGAGGTGGGCCACGAGGCAGTTGCCGACGATGCCGGCGCCGATCACGACGACGCGGGCGGTGGAGGGGAAGGGACNAGCGGAGCCCGCGGAGCGAGAATCGACCTGAGCGGAGCCCGCGGAGCGAGAATCGACCTGAGCGGAGCCTGCGGAGCGGGCATCGGTACTGGCCATGGTGGTCCTCCTAGTCGCCCAGCTCGCGGCGGCGCCGGGTCACGTACTCCGTCAGCTCCTCGCGGACCGCGTCGTCCAGCGGCGGAGGCTCGTACTCGTCGAGCCGCTTCCGCGCGACCTCGCGGGCGCGGGCGGCGGCGTCCTTGGCCCCGTTGCGCATCCACCGCTCGTAGTTCTCCGAGCTGTTCACGAACGGTCGGTAGAAGCAGGTGCGGAACCGTTCCATGGTGTGGGCGGCACCGAGGAAGTGACCGCCGTGGCGGACCTCGTCGTGCGCGTCGAAGGCGAGCGACGCCTCGTCGATCTCCAGCGGCCGGAACTCGTGCTGCAGCATCTCCAGCAGCTGTACGTCGAGCACGAACTTCTCGTAGCTCGCGACCAGCCCGCCCTCCAGCCAGCCGGCCGTGTGCATCACCCAGTTGATGCCCGCGAGGAACGTCGGGAGCATGGTCATCAACGACTCGTACCCGGCCTGGGCGTCCGCGGTCTGGCTGGAGGTGAGCCCGCCGCCGGAGCGCACCGGGAGCCCGAAGCGACGGGCGATCTGCCCGGTGCACAGCAGCCCGACCGCCGACTCCGGCGTGCCGAAGCAGGGCGAGCCGGACTGCATGTCGATGTTGGAGAGGAACGAGCCGAAGATCACCGGGCAGCCCGGCCGGACGAGCTGGGAGAGCGCGATGCCGGTGAGCGCCTCGGCGATCTGCTGGGTCAGCGCCGCCGGGATCGACACCGGCGACATCGCGCCCATCAGCAGGAACGGGGTGAGGACGACCGCCTGGTTGGCCTCGCTGTAGGCGAGCTGCGCCTCCAGCATCCGCTCGTCCCAGCGCAGCGGCGAGTTGCAGTTGATGAGCGAGATCGTGGCGGGGGTGGCCTCGATCGCCGCCCGGCCGCCGAAGAGGATCTCGGTCATGGCGATCGTGTCCGCGGCGTTGACCCCGGAGACCACGTTGCCCATGTAGATCTTGTCGCTGAGCGTCTGCAGGGCGTAGGTCATGTCCAGGTGCCGCGAGTCCAGCGGGGTGTCCTCGGGCTCGCAGACCACCCCGCCCGCCGAGTCCAGGGCGGTGAAGCCCTGGGCGAGGCGGGTGAAGTTGCGGAAGTCCTCCATCGTCGCGTCCCGGCGCACGTCGCCCTCGCGTACGAACGGCGGGCCGTAGACGGCGCCGAACGCCATCGCGTCGTCGCCGATGTGCACGGTGTTCGCGGGGTTGCGGGCCTGTACGTCGAACGACCGCGGCGCCTTGGCGACCTGCTCGAGCAGGAAGTCGGGATCGAACCGGACGACCCCCTGGCCGTCGGAGTCCTCGACCTTCTGGCCGGCCTGGCGGAACAGCTCCAGTGCCCGGGGCGACCCGAACTCCACGCCGATGTCCGACACCAGCCGGCGCCACCCCGCGTCGAGTGTGCTCATCGCGTCCTCGGAGAGGATCTCGTAGCGGGGCATCGCGTTGCGGAACATGTGCTTCTCCGCTCTTGACGGCCTGAGGAGACCGGCGTCACAGTAGCCGCCATCCTCAGAACCCGGGTTCCACAATGTAGAACTTTGGACGGCACTCATGGCGGCTCAGACGGGCAGTCAGGCGGTCGAACGGGCGAGTGCTCTGCTCGGCGTCATCGTCGAGTCCGGCGCGCCGCGGACCTTCAGCTCGCTCGTGGACGAGCTCGGCCTGGCCAAGTCCACCACCTCCCGGCTCCTGCAGGCCCTGGAGCGCAGTCGGCTGGTGCACCGCGACCGGGCCGGTGCGTTCCGGCCGGGCGCGTTGTTCTCGCTGCACGCCGCCCGGCCCAGCGCGCTGCACGACCTCGCCGAGCTCGCCCGCCCGACGATGGAGCACCTGTCCGCGCAGTCCCGGGAGACGGTCAACCTCGCCATGGCGCGCGGCGGCCAGCTCGTCGTGATCGACCAGGTCGACAGCCGCTACCTGATCGGGGCCACGAACTGGGTCGGCGTGGACGTGCCCGCGCACTGCACGGCGCTGGGCAAGGTGCTCTACGCCTACGGCGCGCTCGCCCTGCCGCCCGGGCACCTGGAGCGCCGCACCGCGCACTCGCCGGTCGACCGCGCCCAGTTCGAGCACGCCCTGGTCGAGGTCCGCCGGCGTGGTTGGGCTGCCTCGCTGGACGAGCTGGAGCTGGGGCTCACCGCCGTCGGCGCGCCCGTCCGGTCCGTCGACGGTGCCGTCGTCGCCGCCGTCTCGGTCTCCGGACCCACCAACCGCATCAACGACTTCGGCATCACCAGGCTCGGGGACCTGCTCGTCGCCGAGCTGCGCGGGCTGTCCGCGCTGCTGGGACACCAACCCGGACGAAAGGGAGGCTCGGCCTGATGGATCACGACGCGATCCTGCGCGGGCTCTACGACGAGACGCTCGTCGGCAACAAGCCACGCGTGCTCGAGCTGACGCAGGAGGGGCTGGAGGCGGGCCTGACCCCGGAGGCGATGCTCTTCGAGGCGCTGATCCCCTCGCTGGAGGAGGTCGGCGCCCGGTTCGAACGCGGGGACTTCTTCGTGCCCGAGATGCTCGTCGCGGGCAAGGCGATGAGCGGCGCGCTGGACATCCTGCGCCCGCTGCTCGCCGAGACCGGGGCGCAGACCGTCGGGACGTTCCTGATGAGCACCGTGAAGGGCGACGTCCACGACATCGGCAAGAACCTGGTGAACATCATGCTGGAGGGCGCGGGCTTCCACGTGATCGACCTCGGTGTGCAGGTGTCGCCGGAGAAGGTGATCGCCGGGATCCACGAGCACGATCCCGACATCGTCGGGTTCTCCGCGTTCCTCACCACGACCATGCCGATGTTCAAGGCCAACATCAACGCGCTGCAGAAGGCGGGCCTGCGCGACCGGGTGATCGTGATGGTCGGGGGTGCGCCGGTCACCCAGGAGTACGCCGACGCGGTCGGGGCCGACGGGTACGCCGCCGACGCCGCCACCGCCGTCCGCAAGGCCAAGGAACTGCTCGCCGCCCGTCGCGCCGCCGTGGGGGTCTGATGCACACCGTCCTCCGTTCGGCGACCCGCGAGGTCGTCCTCGGCCCGGACCGACCGTTCTGCCTCATCGGTGAGCGGATCAACCCGACCGGCCGCAAGATCTTCGCCGAGCAGCTGCGCCGCGGCGATCTCTCGCGCATCGAGGTCGACGTCGAGCAGCAGGTCGCCGGCGGGGCGACGATGCTCGACGTCAACATGGGCGTCCCGCTCGCCGACGAGGCCGAGCTGCTCGCCAAGGCCGTCACGATGGTGCAGGAGCTCACCGACCTGCCGCTGGTCATCGACTCGTCCGTGGTCGAGGCGCTCGAGGCCGGGCTCGCGGCCTACGAGGGCAAGGCGCTGGTGAACTCGGTGACCGGCGAGCGGGAGCGGCTGGACGCGATCCTGCCGATCGTGGCCCGGCACGGGGCGGCGGTGATCGCGCTGCCCAACGAGGAGGACGAGATCCCGGACGAGCCGGAGCGCCGCCTGGAGATCACCCGCAAGATCCTCGACGTCGCCGTCGGGGAGTACGGCATCCCGGTCGAGGACGTCGTCGTCGACCCGCTGGCCATGCCGGTGGGGGCGGACACGACGCTGGTGCGGACGACGCTGCGGACGATCGAGCTGATCTCCGACGAGCTCGGCCTGAACATGACCCTCGGCGCCTCCAACGTCTCCTTCGGGATGCCCGGGCGCCCGGCGCTGGGGGCGACGTTCCTGCCGATGGCCATGTCCTGCGGCCTGACCAGCGCGATCATGGACGTTCGGTCGCCGCAGATCGTCGAGGCGGTCAAGGCCGCGGACCTGCTGCTCGGCAACGACGAGTGGGGCGCGGCCTGGATCGCGCGCGCCCGGGCGGCGGCCGCCGCGGGGAAGACGGCCTGACGGTGACCGCCCTCCCGGAACCGCCCCCACCGGACCGGGTCCGCATCCGGTTCGACCCCGACGGCGCCCGGCCGCGCGAGGTGCGGGTCCCCACCGGCGCGACGCTGTTCGACGCGGCCAGCTGGAACGGCATCGCCGTCGACTCCACCTGCGGGGGCCACGGCACGTGCCGCAAGTGCCGGATGCGGGTCGTCGAGGGCGACGTGACGGTGTCCCTGCTGGACCCGCGCGCGTTCGGCCCGGAGGAGCTGCGCGCGGGCTGGCGCCTGGCGTGCCGCGCCCGGGCCGAACAGGACCTGCGGGTGGAGGTGCCGCCGCTGGTCACCCGGCCGAAGGCGGCCACCGTCGGCGTCGGGCGCCAGGTGATCCTGCGCCCCGCCGTGCAGAAGCGCTGCCTGACGCTGCCCGAGCCGACCCTCGCCGACCAGCGCACCGACCTCGAGCGCCTGCGCGACGCCCTGCCCGACCTCGAGCTCCGGGTCGACCTGCCGGCGATCCGGAGCCTGGCCCGGGTGCTGCGCGCGGACCCCACGGCGGACCCCACCGCGGACCCCACCGCGGGCCCCACGGTCACCGCGGTCGTCGTGGACGACGTGCTCGTCGACGTCGAGCCGGGGGACACGACCGGCCGGCTCTTCGGCATCGCCTTCGACCTCGGCACGACGACCGTCGTCGCGACGCTGCTCGACCTCGCCACCGGCACCCCGGTGGCCGTCGCGTCGGTGCTCAACCCCCAGCAGCCCCACGGCGCGGACGTCATCACCCGGATCAGCGCGACGATGACCGACCCCACGGCGCTGCAGCGGCTCACCGCGCTCGCCCACCAGTGCCTCGACCAGCTCGCCGGCGAGGTCTGCGCCGACGGCGGGGTCGACCGCGGCGAGGTCTACGAGATCGCGGTGGCCGGCAACGCCACGATGACCCACCTCGCGCTGGGGCTGGACCCCGAGCCGCTGGGGGTCGCCCCGTTCGTCATGGCCTCCCGCTCGTTCGACGACCTCACCGCCGCCGACCTCGGGGTGCGGGCGCACCCGCGGGCCAGGGCGTACGTGTTCCCGGCGCTCGGCGCCTACGTCGGCGGCGACATCGTCGCGGGGGCGCTCGCCTCCGGGATGGACCGGGACCGGCGCGTCCGGCTCTTCATCGACATCGGCACGAACTGCGAGATCCTCCTCGCGGCCGGCGACCGGCTGCTCGCCACCGCCGCCCCCGCCGGGCCGGCGTTCGAGGGCGCGGCCATCCGCTGCGGGATGCGGGCCGCGCCCGGTGCGGTCGAGGGCGTGAAGATCAGCGACGACGACGTGGTGCTGCAGGTCATCGGGGACGTCGAGCCGATCGGGGTGGCCGGGTCCGGCCTCGTCGACGCCGTGGCGGCGATGGTGGCGGCCGGCCTCGTCGACGGCTCCGGGCGGCTGGTCGCGGCGGACGCGCCGGGCGTGCCTCCCGGGCTGGCCGCGCGGCTGCGGCAGGTCGGCCAGGAGCGGGTCTTCGTCCTGCACTTCCGCGGGCACGACCCGGACGGCGACCCCGCCGACGCGCTCTACCTGTCGCAGCGCGACATCCGCGAGCTGCAGTTCGCCAAGGCGGCGATCTCCACAGGCTGGCAGCTGCTGCTGGAGGAGCAGGGGCTGACCGCCGCCGACGTCGCCCAGGTGCTGCTGGCCGGGTCCTTCGGCAGCTACCTCGGCCCGGCCGCCGCGGTGCGGATCGGGCTGGTCCCCGAGGTCGCGCTGCTGCGCATCGTGAGCGCGGGCAACGTGGCGGGGGAGGGGGCCAAGATGGCGCTGCTGTCGCTGCGCGAGCGGGCGGCGGCCCAGGCGCTGCTGGAGGAGGTGCACTACGTCGAGCTCTCCGACCGCGCCGACTTCAACGACCGGTTCGTCGAGCGCCTCGCCTTCCCGGTCTGAGCACCCCGGCGGTCCGGCGCAGCGGGTGGCGGTGGTGGCGTGCGGGGCGATCGCCCGGCACGTCGCGGACGTCGCCGCCCGCCGCGGCTGGCCCGTCGACGTCGTCCCGCTGCCCCCGCTGCTGCACAACCGGCCCGAGCGGATCGCCGCCGCCGTCGAACAGCAGGTGTCGCGCCTGCGGCGGCACTACGCGCGGGTCGCCGTCGGGTACGCGGACTGCGGCACCTACGGCGCGCTCGACGAGGTGTGCGCCCGCTGGGAGGTGCACCGGCTGCCCGGCACCGACTGCTACTCGGTCTTCGCGGGCGCGGCGCGGATGCGCGCGGTGCTGGAGGCGGAACCGGGCACCTACGTGCTGACCGACTACCTCGCGGCGTCCTTCACCCGCTCGGTCGTCGTCGAGCTCGGCCTGGACCGGTACCCGGAGCTGCGCGACGACTACTTCGGCCACTACCGGCGGGTCGTCTGGCTCGCCCAGCACCCGACCGAGGCCCTCCGCGCGTCGGCGCAGCGGGCGGCCGGCCTCCTCGGCCTGCCGTTGGAGGAGATCGTGGTGGGCGACCTCCTGCTGGAGCGGGCGGTCGGGGACCTCGTGGAGGGCCGTTCACTATAGTGGAGACCACCTCGAGCATCCGACATGTGGAGGTGGTCAGGTGGGCGGCATCGCCGACCTCGGGGGTCAGGAGGGGTGGGGTGCGGTGGATCCCCCACCGGCGGAGGAACCGGTCTTCGCCGAGCGGTGGGAAGGCCGGGCGTTCGCCCTCACCGCGTTCACCATGGGCAGGATCTCCGGCCGCAACCTCGACGCGTTCCGGCACAGCCTCGATCGGCTCGCGCCCGCCGCGTACTTCGACGACGGCTACTACGGCCGGTGGCTCAACGCCGCGGAGCTGATGCTCACCGAGAGCGGCATCCTCGCGGAGGGCGCGGTCAACGCCCGCGCCCGCCGTCTTCGGGGCGAACGGGCCGAGGAGCCGCCGGCGCCCGAGCCCCGCAAGCCGGACTACGCGCCGACCGCCCCCGGATCGCTCCGCGAGGTGCCCGGCGCGCCCCGGTTCGCCGTCGGGGCCCGGGTCCGAGCGGTCGACGCGGCCTCCGAGTTCACCCGGCTCCCGGCCTACACCCGGGGCCGGACCGGGACGGTGGAGAGGGTGCAACCCGCCCATCTCCTGCCCGACACCCACGCCCTGTTCCGCGGTGAGAACCCGCAGCACGTCTACTCGGTCCGATTCGACTCGCGCGAGCTGTGGGGACCGGAGGCCGAACCCTTCCAGCTCACCGTCGAGCTGTACGACAGCTACCTGGAGCCCGCCTCATGACCACCCGGTACGACCCGGCCGACCTCGGCACCGAGCGGCTGTCCCCGGCCCTGCGCGCCGAGGCCCTCGAACAGCTCCTCACCGAGCGGGGCCTCGTGCAGACCGACGTGATCGACGGTTTCGTCGCCAAGTACGAGTCGGACGTCGGCCCGCTCAACGGCGCCAAGGTCGTCGCACGCGCCTGGGTGGACCCGGAGTACCGGACACGGCTCCTGGCGAACGGCACCGCCGCGATCAAGGAGGTCGCGTGGGGCGGCGGGGCCAACGGCGAGCACATCGTCGTCGTCGAGAACACCCCGACCCGGCACAACGTCGTGGTCTGCACCCTGTGCTCCTGCTACCCGTGGCCGGTTCTGGGTCTCCCGCCGTCCTGGTACAAGGATCCGGCCTACCGGGCCCGGGTGGTCCGCGAACCGCGGAAGGTCCTCGCCGAGATGGGCCTGGAGCTGGGCGACGACGTGGAGATCGTCGTCCGCGACTCCAGCAGTGAGGTGCGGTGGCTGGTCCTGCCGGAGCGGCCGGCCGGGACCGAGGACCTCACCGAGGGGGAGCTCGTGCCCCTGATCACCCGCGACGCGCTCGTCGGTGTCGCGAAGGTGGCCGCGCCGTGAGCGCCCCGGGTGCCGGGCTCGCGCCCGTGGCGCTCGACGGCCCCGGGGCGCCGCCGCGGGCCAACGGCGAGCTGGTCTTCGCCGAGCCGTGGGAGTCGCGGGCCTTCGGCATGGCCGTGGCCCTGCACGACGCGGGCGCCTTCGCCTGGTCGGACTTCCAGGCCGCCCTGGTCGCCCGGATCGCGGCATGGGAGGCGGACGGTCCCGGGCACGAGTCGTGGAGCTACTACGTCCACTGGCTCGGAGCGCTCGAGGACGTCCTCGTCGCCGACGGGACGCTGGGGAGCCGCGACATCGTCGAACGGGCCGACCGCCTCGCCCGGCGACCGGCCGGACACGACCACGACGGGGAGGACGGGCACGATGGATGAGTGGGCGGCGCTCCGACTTGCGGGGTCTGAGCGGGAGCGCCGTCACGGGCGTCGACACGGGCGTCGCTGCGGGACGTGCTGCGGCCCGTTGAGTGCTCGGGGGACAACGGGGCTCTCGTTCGACGGGACGTGACGCGCAGCGGGAGCGAGGTTGTCGGGCACGAGTTCGCCCAGGAGTGTTGACCGCGCACCGCCATGACGCCTACTTTGCCGTACAGTTGGTATATCAGTTCACGCCAATAAGTATGGCGATCACGAGGGGTCGGCCCGGATGTCCGTCACGGTGGAACGACGCGGGGCGCTCGACGCCGAGCAGGTGCTCGGCCGGTCTCTGCAGGAGACGGACCCCGAGGTCCACGCGGCGATCAGCTCCGAGCTCGGCCGGCAGCGGCACACGCTGGAGATGATCGCGAGCGAGAACTTCGCGCCGCTGGCGGTGCTGCAGGCGCAGGGGTCGGTGCTCACCAACAAGTACGCCGAGGGCTACCCGGGCCGGCGGTACTACGGCGGGTGCGAGCACGTCGACGTCATCGAGCAGCTGGCGATCGACCGGCTCGAGGAGCTGTTCGGCGCCGAGTTCGTCAACGTGCAGCCGCACTCCGGGGCGCAGGCGAACGCGGCGGTGATGGCCGCGCTGCTCCGGCCCGGGGACACGATCCTGGGCCTGGACCTCGCGCACGGCGGTCACCTCACGCACGGGATGAAGCTCAACTTCTCCGGCAAGCTCTACGACGTCGCGGCCTACCACGTCCGCGAGACCGACCACCGCGTCGACATGGCCGAGGTCGAGCGCCTGGCCCAGGAGCGGCGACCGAAGCTGATCATCGCCGGCTGGTCGGCCTACCCGCGGCAGCTGGACTTCGCCGAGTTCCGGCGGATCGCCGACTCGGTGGATGCCTACCTGATGGTCGACATGGCGCACTTCGCCGGCCTGGTCGCCGCGGGGCTGCACCCGAGCCCTGTGCCGCACGCCCACGTCGTCACCTCGACCACGCACAAGACCCTCGGCGGGCCCCGCGGCGGGGTGATCCTCGCCCAGCAGGACCTGGCCAAGAAGTTCAACTCCAGCGTGTTCCCCGGTCAGCAGGGCGGCCCGCTCGAGCACGTGATCGCGGCCAAGGCGGTGGCGTTCAAGCTCGCCGCCGAGCCGGAGTTCCGCGAGCGGCAGGAGCGCACCCTGGCCGGTGCGCAGATCCTGGCCGCCCGGCTGCTCGAGGAGCGCAACGTCGGCGTGGTGTCCGGCGGCACGGACGTGCACCTGGTGCTGGTGGACCTGCGCGACTCCGAGCTCGACGGCAAGCAGGCCGAGGACCGCCTGCACCAGGTCGGCATCACGGTCAACCGCAACGCCGTCCCCTTCGACCCCCGCCCGCCGATGGTCAGCTCCGGCGTCCGGATCGGCACCCCCGCGCTCGCCGCCCGCGGCTTCGACGTCGACGACTTCACCGAGGTCGCCGACGTGATCGCGCTGGCGCTGCGCCCCGACACCCCCGACGCCGCGCTCACCGCCCTGGCCGAGCGCGTCGCCACGCTCGCCGCCCGCCACCCCCTCTACCCGGAGCTGCAGGTTTGAGCATGAGCACCACCACCACGACCACCCCGCCCGGCGCCCACCTGCCGGAGCACCCTGGTTTCCTGTGGCGTTCGCCCGAG